>CAKQDL010000046.1 GCA_934229395.1 uncultured Peptococcaceae bacterium
GCGCTGGCTTAATTTCATAGAAAACACAAAGAACCCCGTTTTGAGTTGTTTCAAAACGGGGTTCTTCGACAGTCTGTAGCCATCCCGTGCGTGGGATGGCTTTTTTGTTTGTTTTATTAGCCAATGCCGCCTAGAAGGGCGCCGGCAATGAGGGCGATGAGGGCTGCTGTGCAGTACACATATTTGCCCATTGGAAAGAACCATTTGCCAATCGGCTTGCGTGCGCCTTCGTTTACGGCGCGAAGCACAAAGTCCTTGCCCGCCACCCAGAAGAACATAATCCCGGCCAAAAGGGCGCCGAGTGGGCAGATGTAGATGGAAACCACGTCCATCCATTGGGAGGTGATGGCTTGAATCATAATCGCCACAATGCAACCAAACACATGGATGATGGCCGTGGCAGGAATGCGCTTGAGCTCGAAGGTTTCCTGCAAGAAAGCCACAGGTGCTTCGTAGAGGTTGATGATGGAGCTCACACCAGCAAAGATGATGCACACAAAGAAGATGATGCCAACGAGCTGACCGCCAACCATGCCGTTCATAACCTCTACAAGGTAGATGAACATGAGCCCAGGACCGCCTTGGTCCAATGGCGCTGCGGCAGATGCCATGGCAGGGATGATGGCAAAGGCTGCAAGCAAGGCGGCAATGGTATCAAAAAGGGCTACGTTGCGCGCAGAGCTTGGAATATCCTCTGTTTTTTTGAGGTAGGAACCGTAAATAACGCTGCCGTTACCAGCTACAGAAAGAGAAAAGAAGGCCTGGCCAAAGGCAAAAATCCACACCTGTGGATTGAGTAGGCCTTCAGGGTTTAAGGTAAAGATGTACTTATAGCCTTCGCTGGCGCCAGAAAGGGTGGAAATATAAATCCCCAGGCCCACAAGAAGGAAGAAGAGAATTGGCATCATGACCTTATTGGCGCGCTCAATACCGCCGGCCACGCCGAGGGACATAATGGCAAAGCTCACCATAATAGCAATGACTATCCAAAAGGCGTTATCCACAGAAATTTGGCCAAAGGTTCCGCCAATAATCTCCATATCTTGGCCCATGGCAAAAAGCTGACCGGAGAGGGCCATAAAAGCATAGTGGAAAATCCAGCCCATTACAACAGTGTAGCCAATGCCCAAGGCGAGGGAGCCCAAAATAGGTAGCCCACCAATCATTTGGCCGAGCTTGCGGCTACCAGTGCGCTCACGGGTGCAGGCGCCAAAGGCATCCACAGGGCCAGCTTGTGTGGCGCGCCCTAGGGCAAACTCGCCAATAACGCCTGTAGAGGCAATGAGTACAACAAAGAAAAAGTAAGGCAGGAGAAAGGTCAGCCCACCCCACGTAGACACCATGATTGGGAAGCGCCAAATGTTACCCATCCCAACAGCCGAGCCAATACAGGCCAAAATAAATCCCCAGCGGCTCTGGAAGCCATCGCGGGATTGTGATACTTGATCTTTCATACGCTCACCTCGCAAAAATGTTTAGAAAAAATGAATAGTTATTTAAGTATATCAGAAAATAATGCCCTTGCATAGAAGCTACCATGTACACAATCCAAGGAAAAAACTATCACTGCTATAAGCGTAGCCAATAAAAAAACGCCCCGCATTTGCGGAGCGCTGAGATCTTATTCTTTCTCCTTGGCCATTTCTTGGGCGCATGTTTGGTAGTAGTGGCGGCCATTGGCGCTTGTTTCTTTTTTGGAGATGGACCACAGGGCTTGGATTTTCTTTTCCTTGGCGGTGGCTGTTTCTTCTTGGGCATTTAGGAGCTTGTCGCAAAGTTCGAGGGCCCATTGCTCTTCGCCTTCGGCAAGCGCCTTATTGATTTCTGCAAGGATTGCCTCGGCCCCGCCCATCATAGCGACTTCCTTGGTGGCGCGCTTGTATGGGGAGAGGGGATGGAGGGAGGTAGGGTTGCCGTCAAACCAGCCCTGATAGCCAGCAGCAATGCCGCGCACCGACCAATCCACGCTGCCGTAATGCTCGCCTAGGTAAGGGAGCATGGCAAAGGCATCAGGTAGGCGCACGCTGTGGGCGAGCTCGTCGGTGGTTTTGCCATCGGCTAAGCCATCTAAGGTTTCTTCCAAAATAAAGCGAATGGCTGCTGCATAGTTGTAGAGCATGGTGTCGATTTTTTTTGCATCGGTATAGGCCACGCTGTGGCCAGGCAAAAGCACCTCGGCGCCATAAGAGCGCAAAAGCTCCAAGGAATCCACCCAAGCAGCTACATCGCGGTACTCGCTGCCGCGGATGGCATAAAGGTTTGGCCAGCATGGATAAAAATTATCGCCACAGCAGAGGATTTTTTCTTCAGGGAGCCAAGCGAGAAGGGTATCGTCGGTTTCGCCGGGGGCTGCCTTGAGCACAAGGGTGCGGCCGTAGCGCTCGAGGGTCACTTCGTCCTCGCTAATGAGCTCAGTCACAGGAAGTGGCTTGCATTCGCCGCCGTCTTGACGAGGCCCCAAGCCCTGGGTGATGTAATTATCGTCATCTGGCAGGGTAAAGCCAAATTGGCGCGTCATGCGGCGGCCAAATTCTGGGGCCATGGTCTTCATAAAAGCAAGAGGCGTTTTGCATGGCGCAAAAGCAATGACTTCCTTGGCCGTGTCCTTAAAGGCAGCGGCGCCGCCGGTGTGGTCTTGGTGGGAATGGGTGTAGATGATGGTTGCCACAGGCTTATCGGTAACAGTAGCAATGGCCTCCTTGAGGCATTCTGCAGCTGCTACACCATCCAAGGCATCAATTAAAATGCAAGCCTCGTCCCCCACAATGAGGGTCGCGTTGCTATGGCCGTAGCCCATAAAATAATAGACATCGTTCGCTAGGGTTAAAATTTCTTTTTTGTAGTTGCGTGTAGCAAAATCGCGCAAAAGCGCTTCGCCGTTTTGAGTGAGCATGGTATAACCTCCTTTGGTTGTATCAAAAGTATAGCAGAAAGGCGCGCACAATCAAAGGAAGCGTTGCATAAGAGGGGGCCATCCATTAAAATAAAAGCAAACGAAGGGAGGCGCGCAGCTTGAAAAAAAGCATGAAAAAAATCATCGCCATCATCACCGTGCTCGCACTGGCGCTTGCAGTAGGTGGTTATTACGTATACAGCGACCAATACGCCGACTCCTTCTACACCGGCGAATGGCAAACCGTCACCGGCGATTACAACGGCGTGAGCGTACGCATGAAAGACGTGGTCGGTACCATGACCCTCGCGCTAGAGTCAAACGGCGCAGCCCAGGTAGCGAGCGACGAAGAAACCCTCAAAGGCCGCTGGAAACCCGCAGATAACCAGGGCGCTACCCTCACCATCAAAGATAAAACCTTTCAAATAGAAAAAGAAAGCAAAAACGCCATCATGCTAAAAAAAGACGGCATCACCATCCATCTTAAAAAAGTAGGCGAAAGCACCATCGTAGAATAAAAGTGCACAAAACAGAGCCCTTAGCAGGCTCTGTTCAGCGTGTAGAAAAAACTAAAACGTGTATGTGAATAGAAAGATTTGGAGAATAGCATGAGCCTTCTCCACCTGGGGAGAAGGTGGCGGCGTAGCCGACGGATGAGGGGTATGAGCGTCAGCGAATAATCGATTTAGCTGTAAAGTGCGGTGAAAACACACCCTCATCCGAATTTTTCACGAAAACCATGTGAAAAATCCACTTTCTCCCTCAAGGGGGAAGGCTTTGCAAATGCGCACATGCTTCAATTTTAAATCATACTTTTTCGACAGACTGAACAGAGCCCTTAGTAGGCTCTGTTTTTGTGCGCTTATTTAATTTCCGTAAGGCCATAGCGGGTGCTTTTTTTTGCTCAGGGTGCAAATCACGCCGCGGTCTGTTATGTGGAGCACCTTGCCACGGGCCTTTTTGCCAAGGCGGTCGTAGATGCGGCCGGCGCTCATGCATTCGCCCAAAACAGTGCGGGTGCTGTTGGCCACATAGCCCACCTTGCCCACGCCATTGATATACACAGCAATGGCTTCCTTATATTGAGGGTTTTGCCAAACCGGCGAGGGCGTGTAATGAGCGTCACGTTCCCTGTGATGGGTTGTAGCCAGTCGCTAATGAAGAGGGTTTTGTCAACGTAATAGCCGTTTCCGGTAATGATATCCTTAAAATTGCTCAGTCCTATTGGAAGAATTTTTTTACCTGTACGCACCTCCTTATGCATTTCTCTGGCTTTTGCTTGTTTATTTTATTATAAAGTCACGGGGGCACCATTTACAAACACCTTGTTGAGGATGCGCTGCGGGGCTTCTTTATTATGGGCGCAAAAGGTGGTATAATCTTGACAAATTCTTTTTATGAGGAGCATATTATATGAAGTCTTTATATTTTTCTGCGACGTTTGAAGAGGGCGATGCGCCGGTTTGGCGTCGTTTTTCTGTGCCTATGAATTATACCTTTACCCAGTTGCACGATTGCCTGCAGATTCTGTTTGGCTATTCTGGCAGCGAGGAGTATGAATTTGTGATGGAGGAGCCAAAGCTGCGCATTACGGCGGATGCGGATTTGTACGAGCGCTATCTCTTTTTGCACAGCGAGGCTGGCAAGGCGTATTTGGAGGAAAAGCGTGAGGAGGGCCACGAAATTGATTTGTCGGTAGAGGTGGCCTGGGCGGAGGATTTGCCACTCGATCCGCTCACCCTCAAAAACCGCACCTTTAGCTATATCTACGATTTTAGCGACGAATGGGTGTACCGTTTGGAGCTTTTGGATATTTTGGAGGATGGGCCAGAGGTGCCAGCTCTGCGCGAGGGCTTGGGCAATGCGCCCTTTGAAGCCTGCGGTGGCTTAGATGGCTACTACGAATTGGTGGAGGTGCTGACCAATCCAAATCATCCGGACAACGAAGCCATTCATATGTGGGTGGATGAAATGGGCTACAGCTTCTATGATGAGGACGATGTGAACGATGCCCTCCGCGCCTATGGCGAAAGTCAAAACGAAAAATAGAATACTGGTTGACATTAACGCTTTAACGTGGTAAATTAATAAAGCAAAACAAGAAGGAAGGGAGAGGAATCATGAAAAACTATTCCACCCAGACCCCAGAGGGTACAAGAGATGTATTATTTGAAGCAAGCGAGGCCCAAAACCGTATTGAAAAGAGCTTGCGCACCTTTTTTTATTGCAGAGGTTTTCGCGAGGTGCGTACCCCTGGCATTGAATTTTTTGACGTATTTGGCTCCAACGGGAAATATTTTCCGGCAGAGAGTATGTATAAATTAACCGACAGCAATGGCCGCTTGGTGGTGATGCGTCCAGACTCTACCATTCCTATGGCGCGCCTTGTGGCAACGAAATACAAAAACAAGGCCCTGCCACTTCGCCTTTGCTACGATCAAACCGTTTACCGCACCAGCCGCAACCTCGATGGCATCAGCCACGAAATGCGCCAAATGGGTGTGGAAGTGATTGGCGCTCAAGGTGCCAAGAGCGATATGGAAATTCTCAAGATGGCCTGCGATGTGTTTTATACCATTGATATGGGCGATGAATACCGTCTAGAAATTGGCCACGTTGGCATTTTTAAGGCCCTTGTGGATGGGCTAGAAATGGATGAGGACGAGCGCGACAGCCTTTTTGCCGCTGTGGAGGAAAAGAATTACTCGGCCCTGAACGATGTTCTAGAGCGTCACGCCGACAAGCGTGAGGCGGGTGTGCTGCGCAAGCTGCCACGTCTTTTTGGCGGCAAGGATACCCTAGACGAGGCGCGCACGATGATGCAGGGGTTTGGTGGCGAGATTGAGGCGGCCCTCAACCAGCTTGGCTGGATCTACGAGCAGTTTGAAGCGATGGGCCACGAAAACGATATTATGATTGACCTAGGGCTTATTAACCAAGCCGATTACTACAGTGGTCTCATTTTCCGCGGCTATGTGGGCGGCGCTGGTCAGGCGGTGCTCAGTGGCGGCCGCTACGATCAGCTTTTGGACGATTTTGGCATGAGTGCGGCGGCCATTGGCTTTGGTGTGCAGGTGGATCAACTGGCACAGGTCATGCTCAAGCACAATCCGGCCAAGTACACCAAGCTCGATTTGGTGTATGCGGATATGAAGGATATGCCACGTGCCTTTGAATGGATGAGCGCGCGTCAAATGTGCGCCGAATGGTCCTTGGCCGATAGCTTAGAAGAGGCCATGGAGGAAGCGAGCGCGCGCGGTATTGGTACGGTGATTTATTACCACGGTGGCAGCGCTGAATGGTTGGAGGTTAAAAATGCTTAAGATTGCACTTACAAAGGGCCGCTTGGAAAAATCCACTGTGGAACTTTTTGAAAAAATGGGCTACGACGTGAGCGCCTTTGAAACAAAGGGCCGCAAGCTGATTTTGCCAGTTGGCGATTCTATTGAGGTGGTCTTGGCCAAGGCGCCAGACGTTATTACCTATGTGGAGCACGGCGTGTGCGATATTGGCGTTGTAGGCAAGGATACCATCAGCGAACGCGGCGGCGCTTTCTACGAGGTCCTAGACCTGGGCTTTGGCCGTTGCAAGTTTGCTCTTGCGGCGCCAAAGGACAGCGATTTTTACGCTGGCTACGACATTAAGCGCCTTGCCAGCAAGTACCCACACGTGACCCGCGAATTTTTCGCACGCAAGGGCATGGACGTGGACATCATTAAAATTGAAGGCTCTGTAGAATTGGCTCCACTTTTGGGCCTTGTAGATGGGATTGTGGACCTTGTAGAAACAGGCAACACCCTTCGCGAAAACGGCCTTGTTGAGGTAGAGGACGTGATGCAGGTCAGCGCCCGCCTTATTGTGAACGTGGCCAGCATGAAGCTCAAGAAAAACGAAATCAACGATCTTATTGATAAAATTGAAGCGCTAAAGGAGGCTCAAGCATGATTCGCACCATTATTGCCAATGGCACAGCAGAAAACGATTATCTTGCGGCCCTAAAGGCACGCCAACAGGAAACCAACAAAGAAGTCACCCGCACCGTGGAAGACATTCTCTCTCGCGTGCGCGCCGAAGGTGACGCTGCGGTGATGGACTACAGCGCCAAGCTCGACCACACCGAAGGCCCTATTCAGGTGATTGAGCGCGAGGCTATTTTGGCAGCCAAGGACAGCATTGCCCCTGGGCTCTTGCAGGCCATGGAAAACGCCGCACAAAACATTCGCCGTTTCCACAAGCAGCAGATTCAACAAAGCTATGTGGATTTTCGCCCAAATGGCGCCTTTATGGGTCAGGTGGTGCGTCCGCTCAAGCGTGTGGGCCTCTATGTGCCTGGTGGCACGGCGGCCTATCCATCTTCCGTACTTATGAACGCCATTCCGGCAAAAATTGCTGGCGTTGAGGAGCTTGTGATGGTGACCCCGCCAAACAAGGATGGCAAGCCACGCGATGTAATTTTGGCAGCGGCAGCAGTGGCTGGCGTGGATAAAATTTACATGGTCGGCGGCGCCCACGCTGTGGCAGCCCTCGCCTACGGCACCGAAACCATCCCACAGGTGGACAAAATCGTTGGCCCAGGTAACATCTACGTGGCCACCGCCAAGCGCCTTCTCTATGGCGTGGTGGATATTGATATGATTGCCGGCCCTAGCGAAATTTTGATTGTGGCCGATAAAAACGCCAACCCACGCTATATTGCAGCCGACCTGATGAGCCAATGCGAGCACGATGTATTGGCCGGTGGCGTGCTCCTCACCGATTCTGCCGAGCTTGCCGAAGCGGTCAAGGCAGAGGTCAAAAAACAGGTGGCTGAGCTTTCTCGTGCCGATATTATTAAAAAATCCTTGGCCGATTACGGCGTGATTGTGGTCTTTGATACCATCGAAGCCTGCATTGACTACGCCAACAAGGTGGCGCCAGAGCATTTGGAAATTGCCACAGAAGGTGCAGAGCGTTATCTCGGCCTTGTGGAAAATGCTGGCTCTGTATTTTTGGGCGAATGGACGCCTGAGCCAGTGGGCGACTATTATGCAGGCGCCAACCACGTGCTCCCAACAAGCGGCACGGCCCGCTTCTTCTCGCCTCTTGGCGTAGATAGCTTCTACAAACGCATGGCTTACACCTCCTACAGCAAGGAAGCCCTTATGGAAGGCGCCGATGACATCATCTGCTTTGCCGAAAGTGAAGGCCTAACAGCCCATGCCAATGCAGTGAAAGTGAGGAAAGAACAATGAGAATCAGCGAACGTTTAAAGGGTCAAGAAGCCTATAGCCCTGGTGGCAGCCCATGCCCCGTTGTGCTCAATGCTAACGAAAGCTTTTTGGCACCCTCGGAGGAGCTCCTAAAAGAATTTACAGCCATTCTCCAAAGCACCGATTTTAACCGTTACCCAGATCCACGCGCTACTGAGCTCTGCCAAGCCTTTGCAGACCTCTATAACGTGAACTGGGAGCAGGTGACCGCCGGCAATGGCAGCGATGAGCTGATTCCTCTTCTTTTTGCTGCTCTTGTGGCACCAAAGGACAAGGTCCTCACCGTGAACCCCGATTTTTCCATGTATGGCATTGCAGCCATGATGAACGATGTGGAGCAGGTCGTGTACCAAACAGAGGATTTCTTTGTGAACGTGGACGATGTGCTCGCCATGGCCAAGGAAGAAGACGTGGCCATGCTGATGTTTTCCAACCCATGCAACCCTACCGGCGTAGTGATTCCGCGCGAGGAAATTGTGCGCATGATAGACAGCTTCGATGGCCTTGTGGTGGTAGACGAAGCCTATATGGATTTTAGCGACCAAAGCGTGCTCAATTTGGCCGGTAAGCGCGACAACCTCATTGTGTTAAAAACCTGCTCCAAGGCCTTGGGCCTTGCGGGTTTGCGCGTGGGCTTTGCCATCACCACCGATGAACTCACCAAATATTTGCAGGTAGGCAAGGCTGTGTACAACATTGGCCGTCTTACCCAAGCCTTGGCCACAGCAGCCCTCCGCCGTCAGGATGAGGTTAAGCAAAACATTGCCACCATCAACCAAAGCACCAAGGAGCTCAAAGACGCCCTCGCCGATTTGGTGGAGCGCTATGATGTGCTCGCCACCATGCTCCCAAGCGCTACCAATTTTGTCTACATTGTGACCGAAAAGGCGCCAGAGCTCTTTGAAGCCATGCAGCGCCACGGTGTGCTTGTGCGCAAGCCGCAGACCAATGCTTTGCGCATCAACAGCGGCACCAAGGAAGAAAACGCTGCCTGTGTGAAGGCCCTCGAAGCGGCCCTAAAGGAGCTTGTGTGATGAGAAGCGCAACCATTGAACGTCAAACCAAGGAAACAAGCATCAACCTCTTTTTAAACCTCGACGGAGGCGAAGTGCAAATTGCCTCGGGCATTGGCTTTTTTGACCATATGCTCACAGCCCTCGCCGTTCACGCTGGTTGGGGCCTTGTGCTCAACTGCGACGGCGATACCTGGGTCGATGGCCATCACAGCGTGGAGGATGTTGGCATTGCCCTAGGGCAAGCCCTCTCTGAGGCCATGGACAAAAGTGCCATCAACCGCTACGGCATGGCCATGATTCCAATGGATGAGGCCCTCTGCCGCGCTGTGGTGGACGTGAGCGGCCGTCCGTTTTTGGTTTACAACGCTCCAGTGAAGGCGCCAATGATTGGCGACTACGACAGCGAGCTCACAGAAGAATTTTTCCGCGCGCTGGCGATGAACGCGGGCATTACCCTTCATATTGAAGCCCTTTATGGCAACAACGCCCACCACATTGTGGAAGGCGTGTTCAAGGCTGTGGCCCATGCCCTAAAGGATGCCCTCACCCTTCGCGAAGGCGGTGTGCTCTCTACAAAGGGGGTCTTATAATGATTGCAGTGATTGACTACGGCGCTGGCAACCTTTTTAGCGTGTGCAACGCCCTCAACTATTTGAACCTCGACTATGTGGTCACAAAGGACGCTCAAGAAATCAAGGATGCCGACGGCATCATTCTTCCAGGCGTTGGCGCCTTCCGCGACGCCATGCAAAAGCTTACGGCCACAGGCCTTGTGGACACCCTCAAGAAAGAGGCCGAAAAGAAGCCGTTTTTGGGTGTTTGCCTAGGGCTACAAATGCTTTTTGAAGAAGGCCATGAATTTGGAGTAACCCAAGGCCTGGGCCTTCTCCCGGGCAAGGTGCGCGCCCTCGACAGCCATGGGCAGAAGCTCCCACACATTGGCTGGAACACGGCCCACATTAACCACGCCTGCCCACTCACCGAGGGGATAGAGGACGAGAGCTATGTGTATTATGTGCATTCCTTTTGCGCCGAAACCGAAGACCGCTACATTGCCCTTTCTACCACCTATGGGGAAACCTTCCCAGGCATGGTTTGGCGCGACCAAATTTTTGGCTGCCAATTCCACCCAGAAAAAAGCGGTGATGTAGGACTTAAAATTTTGGAAAACTTTGGGAGGTTGGTAGGATGATTATTTTGCCAGCAATAGATATCAAAGACGCCACCCCGGTGCGCCTCTACCAAGGCGCATTCGACACCGTCCACAAGGTGGCTGATAATGCTCTAGACACAGCGCGCCAGTTTGAAGCCGCCGGTGCAGAGTGGATTCACATGGTCGACCTCGACGGCGCCTGCGAAGCCAAGCCCGTGAACAAGGACATCTTTCTCTCTGTGGCCCAAGAAACAGGCCTCAAGGTGGAGCTTGGTGGCGGTATTCGCACCATGGAAGACATCACCATGTATTTGGAAAGCGGAATTAGCCGTGTGATTTTGGGCTCTGTGGCCCTAAGCGAGCCAGAGCTCGTGCGCGAGGCCGTGGCACGCTACGGCGAACGCGTGGCAGTGGGCATTGATGCCAAGCATGGCATGGTGCGCGGCGGCGGTTGGCTTGAAGAAAGCGACGTGCATTTTGTAGACCTCGCACGCGCCATGCGTGAGGCGGGCGTACGCACCATTATTTATACGGATATTTCAAAGGACGGCACCCTAGAAGGCCCAACCCTCGCCGACTACGAGGCCCTTATTGAAGCCTGCCCAGAAGTAAACATCATTGCCTCCGGTGGCATTCGCGATATCAACAACATCAGTGACCTCAAGGCAGCCGGTCTTTATGGCGCCATCTGCGGCAAATCCCTCTACCAGGGTACCCTTTCTTTGGAAGAAGCCATTTTTGTGGCAAAGGAGGACTAGTATGCTAGCAAAACGTATTATCCCCTGCTTAGATGTGCGCGATGGCAAGGTGGTCAAGGGCGTGAACTTTGTAGGCATCAAGGAAGTGGGCGATCCAGTAGAACTCGCCAAGCAATACAGCGATGCCAACGCCGACGAAATTGTCTTTTTGGACATCACCGCCAGCCACGAAGGCCGCTCCACCATGCTCGATGTGGTGCGCCGTACAGCAGAGGTGGTGTTTGTGCCCCTCACCGTTGGTGGCGGCATTCGCACCATTGAAGATGTGCGCGACACCCTCCGCGCTGGCAGCGACAAGGTTGGTATCAATTCTGCCGCCGTGCGCACGCCAGAGCTTATTAACGAAGCTGCAGAAATGTTTGGCCGCCAGTGCATTGTGGCCGCAGTTGACGCAAAAAAAATGGACGATGGCACCTGGCACGTTGTAATCAACGGCGGGCGCATCGATACAGGCAAGGAGCTTATTGGCTGGGTCAAGGAGCTTGAAGAACGCGGCGCCGGCGAAATTCTTTTGACCTCGATGGATGCCGATGGCACCAAGGCCGGCTATGATATAGAAATGACCAAGGCCGTGTGCGATGCCGTGTCCATTCCGGTCATTGCCTCTGGTGGCGCTGGCACGCTCGATGACTTTGCAGCTGTGTTTGAAGAAACTGGTTGCGACGCCGCCTTGGCCGCAAGCCTTTTCCATTATGGCGAGCTCACCATTGATGAAGTCAAAGACGATATGCGCGCCAAGGGCATACCAGCCAGATAAGGAGAAAAGATGAATCTCGATAAATATTTTGCAAAAAGCGACCTCATCCCAGCCATTGTGCAAGAAAGTGGCAGTGGCGAAGTGTTAATGCTTGCTTACATGAACCGCGAAAGCCTAGCCAAAACCATCGAAACAGGCTATACTTGGTTTTGGAGCCGCTCAAGAGGAGAATTATGGAACAAGGGAGCAACGAGCGGTCACACGCAGCGCGTGGTCAAAATGATGGGCGATTGTGACGACGATACCCTTCTTATTGAGGTGGAGCAAATCGGCCCAGCCTGCCATACCGGCAACCATAGCTGCTTTTTCCAAACCATTGTTGAAACGGAGGAAAAGTAATGGATAGTATTGATCGTTTGTACGAGGTGGTTCAGCACCGTCAAACCCACCCGCAAGAAAAATCCTACACCTGCTATCTTTTTGAGCAGGGTCTAGACAAAATCTGCAAAAAAATCGGTGAAGAAGCCACCGAAACCGTGATTGCAGCAAAAAACGGTGTAGAAGAAGAAACCGTTGGCGAAATTGCCGACCTTCTCTACCACCTCATCGTGATGATGGTCGACCAAGGCATTCCACTTGAAGCCATTGACGATAAGCTCACCGAGCGCAGCGCCAAAATTGGGAACCTCAAAACCTTCCACGAAAGCAACCATGAAAGCTAAGGAGGCGGCATGAGTAGACCACAACCAAACCGCTCACCTGTTGCCATAGGGGGAATGTTGGCAGCCGTTGCGGTCATTTTTGCTTTGCTTAGTCAGTTTTTGCCAATGATTTTTGGCCTTTTTGCGCCGCTACCGATGGTTATTGCTGTGGTGATGCTGGATTTTAAATTCAGCGTTCTCGTGGCCGCAGCGGCTTCTATTTTGATGGCGGTACTGTTGGGACCCGTGAGTGGGCTGAGCTTTTTCTTTCAATATGCCTTGGTAGGGAGCCTCATGGGCGCCTTTATTAAAGCAGGAAAAAACTACAGCACCATCTTTTTAGGTGCCACCGTAGCCCAGGCCGTTGGTTTTGGGCTATTTATGCTTGCCCAGTTTGCCCTGATGGGCTTTGACGCATCGGCATTTAGCAATCAATTTATGAGCATCGAAGGGGAAATGCTAAAGAACGCCGAGAAAACAGGGCTTTATGCGACCCTTGCGGCCTCAAGCGGCATCACCGCCTCAGAGGCAGAGCTTTTGTTCCGCCAAACCCTAGAGATGGTTGTAAAGCTTATGCCATCCATCTACTGCCTTATTTTTGCCGCAACTGCAGCCGTTAGCCTTTGGATGAGCGACTATGTGCTCAAAAGAATGCAGCTGGGTGTGCGCGTGAATCCACCACAATGGCGCAGCATCATTATGCCAACATGGGTGACGGCGATTTTCATTGCGAGCTGGATCATGCTTCTTGTGAACAATCGCATCCTAGACAATCCGCTCTTGTGGATTGTGGCGGTAAATGTTATGGTAGTAGGAGTAGCTTGCATGGAGGTGGACGGTCTGTCCTATTGCCTGGCCAAGCTTAAGCTATCAGAAAAATCCTTCATGTGGCAGATGTTTTATGTGATGCTCGTGCTCTTTATGGGTGTCTACATCATCTTTGTGCTTGCCTTCCTAGGCGTGTTTGATGCCATTATGGATTTCCGACATTTGAGAGAATAGAAAGGAGCAACACCATGAAAGTAATTTTAACAGCAGATGTACCAAAGGTTGGTAAAAAGGGCCAAGTCGTAGATGTAAAGAGCGGCTATGCCCACAACTTTCTTTTTGCAAATAATGTAGCCATTGAAGCCACCAAGGCCAACATGAAGCGCCTTGAAGCCCAACAAGCCCAAGAAGCAGAAGACCGTGCCTACGAAAAGGCTCAAGCCGAAAACATCGGCAGCACCTTAAATGGCAAGACCATCGTCATGAAGGGCAAGGAAGGCGCTGGCGGTAAGCTCTTTGGCGCTGTGACCAACAAGGAAATCGCAGAAGCCATCAAGAGAGAATACCACGTAGACATCGACAAGCGTAAAATCATCCTCGATGATAAAATCCGCGTCATCGGCACCTACAATGCCACCATCAAGCTTCACCCAGAAGTAAAAATCACCATCAAGGTGCAAATCGTTCCAGAATAAGCAAAGGAAACGAGCGGGAAAAAGTGATTTTTAAAAACACGTGTATGTAATAGAATAAGCCTTCTCCTCTCTCAGAGGGAGAAGGCTCAGCGTGTAGAAAAAGTTCGATTTTCAGCATAGGCGTGTATGCATTCGTGAAGCCTTCCCCCTTGAGGGGGAAGGTGGGTTTTCTGGAGCAGGGCGGAAGAAAACTCGGATGAGGGTGTGTTTTCACCAAGCCAAACAGCTAAATCGATTATTCGCTGGCGCTCATACCCCTCATCCGTCGGCTACGCCGCCACCTTCCCCCCAAGTGGGGA
>CAKQDL010000047.1 GCA_934229395.1 uncultured Peptococcaceae bacterium
AATCTGCTACCAACTCCAAGCTGCGGCATAAAAAATAGAGAAGCGACGAGCACTTCTCTATTATGGTCTAACTATTTTGGGTCACTACATCTGCAAGGTGTTTTGTAGTTAAATGGTCGTAGATACTCGAGTTCTTTTCATTTTATGCGTCCATTTGCGATACTTATTTATCTGGAGGTGGATTTCATGAATGTTCTTTTGTCTCGTCTTCTCGTCTTTGCGTTCGCTGCCTTCGGCTTATTTTCTTTTATCTGCGGCTTGCTGATTATAGGCGAGCCTTCGGCAAAATCGAGTGCTTGCGCGCTTATCATTTGCGGTTTGTTTTTAATTTTTGCAGCTAAGCCATTGCTGCGATATATCGCCCAAAGCTATCAAACATTGCAGCGCACCACAACCAATGCGCCCTTGATTCTATGCCTTGGCCTTGTCGGGCTCGCTACGCTCATTTTTTCCATCCTCTTCCTATCGCCTTTGATTTTTATATGTTCACTTGTGCGTTTGATTTCGATGACTGCCTATGTAAAAAAGCACTAATTTATATACTTAGAAACTGCTCCAGCATAGCGTAGAGTTTTACGAACACCACTGCGCAGAGGCTTAGATAGATGATGGTTTCACCCATGCTCCCACTTCTTATGCCAATAAGCGAGAAGCGCTTGGTGTTTGGATAAAGGAGTGGCACACCTGCTTTGTTGAGCATATCTAAGAAAATATGCGAGCCATAACCCGTTAAAAAGGCGATGCAATACACCATGCCCTGCGGATAAAGCATCACCTGCGCCAAGTAGATACAAATCATAACAAGCGGACTATGAAACAGTGTGCGATGCCCTAGGACTCTATGCAGCACGAAGCCTGCCGGCTTTGCAAATTGGCCAGCTTTGCTATTTTGCAAATCTATGTCTGGCGCCAAGCTGCCCAAGAGGGCCAGCACAAAGCACAACGCCGTTGTCTTTAGTGACAGCTCTATACCAAACTGTCCTTTAGAAGCTACCTCTACAAAGGCAAGCCCAGCCACAGCACCACCTGCTAAATGTGTTCTTGCTTTCAAGACTCTATCACTTCCTTTAAAATTTACCCATGCTATTTTAACAAAGACTTAACCAAATGGCTAGGCCTATCTATCGCCTCTATCTCATAAAAAGGGCACCCACTCCTTTGCCAAAAACCAAAGGAGCGGGTGCTTTTTTGTATGATAGAATAACAGCGTTTTTATTTAATGACCATAATAGATGGTATGGACCTTATGTTTCTCAAGAATATTCCAACTGCTCTTGATGGTATCATCACAGTAGCCTACAAAGGCAATACCATCATCCAAAACAAGAAAAATGCTGTCGTCACTATGTCCTGGTGTGGCGATGACTTCCCCTTGTATGCCTAGAGTTTGCAAAAACACCATGACCTCTGCTTAATATTTTTAATAACGTTTTCGTTCTAGCAGAAAATCGCAGGCATCTTCTGTTTGGGTAAGCTCTGCCCATCTGGCAGAAAGGAGCTTCGCATATTCTGGATAAAGCAGGCCATAGGAGCCTAGCGCATAGCCGTCGTTCGCCTCAATCAGAAGGGTACGCCCATCATCTGTTAGACCAAAATCCAAGGCATAGGCCGCTGGTGCCGATGTGTATTGCGCAACCGCCTGTTCAATAATATCGGGATCAAAATGCTTGCGCCAATCCCCATTATATAAACGCGCATCCATTATTTTATCATATCGAACAAACACACGCCACTCGGCAAGAAAGTTCACAACCTCACTACAATAGACCTCTGCATTTTCGTAGCAACTGCCGCGCCCAACCAAATCCTTTGGTTCACGCACAACACAGCCTGTTATTTTTTTATTCTGCTTTGATTTTACAAACACTGGCCACTGCTCCGGATGTTCATTGACGGTATTGATGGTCGAGGTCCATATTTTTCTGCCTAAAAACCCTGTTAATTCCTCTGGATAGTCTATTTCGTCAAATTGAATGTCAAAATCATGAAGGCGCTTTTTTACTGTACCAACATAGCCTACAACAATATCTTCTGGCCGACTTGTCATAAGCACCTCGTTGTTATGAAAAAATACGGTTTCAAAGCCCATTTCCTTATAACCGAGATAGGCCTTAAAGAAGTTGTCATTATCCGGAAAATTTTTCTCATTCGCTTGTATGTATACTTTCATTCTTCTCCTCCTTTTCACAAATAAAGCCAGCATTGCCTTTATACAGATTCGGCTTGTGACGTCTGTACGAAAGCAAATACTGGCTTAAATTTAATCGTATTGCACAATTTCTACAATTTTACCGATGCTTCTTAGCTTGGCTGCAAGTTTTTCTACAATAACGTCGCGCAAATCTATGTCTAACAGCGACTGGTTATCGTCCTTCATGGCGATATTGAGCTGCATCCCTTGCAAAAATACAATACGGTCGCTTTCCAAAATTTTGTTTAACAAAAGTGAAGCACCATCTTCACCGCTTTGCGGTTCTTGATTGTCGAGCATACGCTTAACTGCCGAAAGAGTAATAATCCCCTCTGTTACCAAGTCTACGCCATCAATGTAAGAAATTGGTGGTATTTTTTTGCTCACATATTTAAATTCTGATACAATTTTTTTATCTGTTTCGCGCGCATAAATTTGCGCAGTCGTGCCGCCACAAATAACCTTGGTGCCTTCAAAGGCTTCAAAACGTGCCACCATTTTGGCATCGTCATTCATATCTACAGGAGGTCCTGTCATAATAACCATGCTTTGCTCTTCTTTGAGGCGCAACACAACGGCCGTTGTATCATCACCCGGCTCGCCCAGGTAATAGCTCTTGCAGATGTTAACAATGTTCCAAGCAATATTTTGCACATTATCATCCAAATTTATAAAGCGTTGCAAGGTATCTATAAGGCCATCAGTACCTAAGCCAAAGGGCAGCATTTCACCTAAGCCCGCTTGCACCACACCATCACTTACAATGACAATGGTTTCTCCAGCTTCGAGGCGAAAATTTGTTTCGTGAATAACCTTGCCATTCGCCTCTGTTGGATTGGTTTCTATAGCAGAGATTTCTTTGTCCTTGGTGATACGAATCATTGGGCAGCCGTCGAAATCGACCATATAGACAACGCCATTGTCGTAAAGGCGCAGGATGGAAAAGGTAGAATATGCCACACCACGCTCGGAACAGGTTGGCAAGGTACTCACCAAGGTATCTACGGTATCCTCAATTGGAATGTCTGCAGCCATAAGTTTGGAACATATTTTCGCTGTAAGAGAGCTTAGAATATTGGCTTTAACACCACTGCCCAAACCGTCCGAAAGTACAACCACAGTTTCGCCAGGATTGCGGACAATTTCCACTGTATCGCCACAAAGCTCTTCGCCATGATGCTTGAGCTGCGCTATGCCTACTTCACCTATTAATGGTGCCATCTTAGGTCAACTCCTTCTCTTTTTCAAATTCGTTGATTAAGTTTAGGAGGGTAATTTTTGTAATGGCCGTCGTTTCACCCAAAAGGCTTGCGATTTCTTGGGCAGTACGCATCTGGTCATCAATGACCTGGTTTGCATTAACAAGTAGCTCACTTTTTACCTTATTAAACTGTTCGCGCTGCTTTTCACGTTCCGAAATATCTACAATAAAGGCAACATAACGCTCGCCATCCAATGGTTGGATGGTTTGCTGAGTCCACAGCTCTAAATCCTTGTAGGCAATCATCACATTGCGTACAACCTCGCCTTTTTCGACGGTTCTACGCATATAGCCTGTGTCGAAGTAATCGCTGATTTTCATGCCAACATCAAGCTGATATGGACCGAAGAGCTTTTTAATATACGGGTTGAGCTGCAAGATGGTGTACTCCTTGTCAAATACCACAAGCCCACTTTCGATGTTATTCACAACAGAGTTTGCGAAGGATTCCGCCTTGGCCTTCATATAGCTGATGCACATCTCGCGTTCTGCCTCACCGCGTACAACAGCAGCACTTTTTTCATAGCAGGTGTTGTAGCCACACGCCCCACAGTTTAATGGCTTGGCATCGGTATCTTTAAAACAGGCATCCATTTCAGCACGTATAGCTTGGCTTTCGAGAATTTCTGGCTCGAAACGATTGTTGATAAAGCTTGCCGGAATTGGCGGGATTTGCATGGTGTAGTTTGGCAAATATTGGCGGTCTGAGTTGTATTGCTTGATTTCCAAGCATCTTCCAAAAACACTGTCCGGATGCATAACATCGACGCTTGTAATACATCCACTATCACAAGCCATCAGCTCTAAAAATTGCACAGTTTCACATAAATGTTCATCCTTGGATTTCAAGATATCAATACACGCGCCGAGGCCAGAGTACCACTCAATGCTATCGCGTTCGCATACGCCTTCATCAAGTAGACGTGAGGATACGTTACCAACAATAGAGAAACCATAGCCACCGGAAAATTCTAAGTAGTATGGCTCTGTGGCCTCTTCGTGGTTGCGCACAACTGGGTTGTAGCGAATGATGCGTTCTAATTCTGAAAGGGTAATAAGGTAATCAATGTCTTCGTCGTTTTGACGGTTATAAAATTCTGCCGGGCAGCAGGAAGCATGAACCACCAAATGATCTGGATAGCGCTCTTTTAAATCCTTTGCATGCATAGATGCAAGACTAGTGAGCGGCAATAGGTTTTCAATCCACTCTGGATAATGCTGCTCAACAAGATTCACAACAACCGGACAATGGCTAGAGAGCACAAGCTTGTCGCTGCTGCGCACATAAGCACTCACCTCGCGCATAACGTCCTCTTCTAGAATATCGAGCTCTTCTATATAATCAAAGCCAATGTCATAAGCCTTCGCTGCAAGCTGAGGAATTGGCATTTTTCCTGTAAGCAGCGCCACTTCGCCCAAACTCAAAACAAGTGGCTTCTTTTCTTTTAAAGCCTTAACCACAAAATCCATATCGCTAATAATACGCTTGGTTTTTTGCGGACATTCACGAATACATTCGCCACACACCACACAAGATTCTGTAATAATACGCGCTCTTCCTGTTGAAAATTCAATGGCATCTAGCGGACATTTTCTCAGACAGCGATAGCAGTCTAAACAGTTGGAATTATCCTTATTGACAATAGGAAACGGAAAATGTTTCATTGGTCTACCCCCATTGCGAGGTCTACATAATGAGCAACATCATCAACGGTGCAATGGTTGTACAGCACATTGTTGACGGTCACATTGACACCCTCCAGGCAATTTTTGGTACAAAAACAACCTTTTAGTTCAATGTCGTTTGTAAGTCCTCGCTTATTGATTTCGTCTTGAAAAGCCTGCACCAAGTTTGGTGCACCTTTGATGTGGCAGGCACTGCCCATGCATATTTTAATTTCTCTCGCCATTAGAATCATCCTTCTTTATAAAATATACTCTCGCATAAAGTCTAAACTTTTAAAATATTACCATTATTTTACCATATAACAGTCAATGATGCTCATATATATTTCAAAAAAGGCTAAACAATACCTGCAGATTTACCTTTTTATAAAAAAATGAGGCCGGTTTCCCGACCCCATTTAAAAGATTCGTTAGATTTTATCCTGTGGTGAATAGGTAGTGTGTAATTGATGGTGAGCCAATTCGCTGCCTGGTTCGCCATAGTAATCTCTGTAGAGGGCCAAAACGGATGGATTTTCGTGAGATTTACGAATTGGCATGTTTCTATCGATTTCGTAAATAGCAGCCATTCTCTTCTTGATGATTTCTACATCACCATGGTGATAAGGTTGACCAGCACCGCCAATGCAACCACCCTTGCAAGCCATAACTTCTACAGCGTGGATGCCACGTGGGTTGCCATTGCGAATTTCTTCCATGAGCACCTTGGCATTACCAAGACCGTGAGCCACAGCAATCTTAAGCATAAGTCCATCTACGTCAATCTCGGCAATTCTAATGCCTTCAAAGCCACGGAGCTCTTCAAAATCAAGCTTAGGTAGTGGCTTGCCTGTGTGCAGTTCATAAGCGCTACGAACGGCAGCTTCAATAACACCACCGGTAGAACCGAAGATAACTGCAGCACCTGTAGATTCGCCGAGTGGATCATCGAAATCAGATTCTGGAAGATCAGCAAGATTGATGTCTTTGAGCTTAATGAGCTTTGCAAGTTCGCGTGTAGAAAGAACAATGTCTACATCGCGATTGCCATCTACAGAGAATTCTTCACGAGATGCTTCGGTTTTCTTTGCCAAGCAAGGCATTACGGAAACGAGCACAAGCTTGTCACGAGATACACCGAGTTTTTCTGCCATATAATTTTTAGCAACAGAACCAAACATTTGCTGTGGAGAACGTGCTGTGGATGGATAATCGAGCATATCAGAGAATTGAGTTTCGTAGTAATTTACCCATGCAGGGCAGCAAGAGGTCATAATAGGGAGATGGGTTTCTTCGCCTGCAAGGAATTTATTCAAGCGTTGCAACAATTCGGTACCTTCTTCCATGATAGTAAGGTCCGCAGAAAAATCTGTGTCATAGACTTGGTCAAAGCCTACCATACGGAGGGCTGTTGCCATTTTTCCTGTTGCAATGCTTCCAGCTTCCATACCGAAAGGTTCACCAATGGCTACACGAACGGATGGAGCAGTTTGAACGATAACGGTTTTTTCTGGATCAGAAAGGGCATCTACAACTTCCCAAACAGCGTCTTTTTGCATAAGAGCGCCTGTTGGACAGACGGCCACGCATTGACCACAGTTTACGCACTTAGTTTGAGCAAGAGGTGATTCAAAAGCTGGTTGAATAACAGCCTCGAAGCCACGGCTTACAGCGCTGAGAGCACCAACCTTTTGCACTTCATTACACATGGTTTCGCAACGGCGGCACATAATGCACTTGTTCATATCGCGCACCAAAGTGAATGTGCTATCGATTGGATAGTTGGATTGGGTTTTACCTGTGATTCTTACATCATCAATGCCCAAACGGGTTGCAATATCTTGAAGTTCGCAGTCACCACTCTTGCCACACTTGAGACAGTCCATTGGGTGGTCAGAAATCATTAGTTCTACAACGGTTTTACGTGCTTGCAAAACGCGTGCAGAGTTGGTAATAACTTCCATACCAGGAGATACCGGCGTTGCGCAGGAAGGCATGAGGGCACGTTTACCCTTTACTTCGACAACACATACACGGCAGGATGCAGGATGGTTGTCCATTTCAGTGCCATGCAAATGCATATGGCAGAGCGTTGGAATCCAAATATCAAGCTTCTTTGCAGCATCCAAAATGGTGCTACCGGCGGGAACAGTGACTTCGCGTCCGTTTATAGTTAAAGTAATTTCACTCATACTCTTATTCTCCTCCAATCTCTCTTAACCAATGGAGATTGCGCCAAAGTTACATTTATCCATACAGGTACCGCACTTGATGCACTTGGATTGGTCGATGGTAAATGGTGAACGCAATACACCGCTGATAGCGTCTGCTGGGCAGTTGCGAGAGCACAAAGAGCACCCAGCGCAACGGGTTGGGTCGATATGGTAGCGGGTCATCTTACGGCAGGTACCAGTTGGGCAGCGCTTATCAACAACGTGAGCTACATATTCATCCCAGAAGTTTTCGATGGTGGACATTACTGGGTTTGGTGCGGATTGACCCAAAGCGCAAAGCGCTGTGTCTTGCATGGTACGAGAAATACGTTTGATTTCTTCGATGTGTTCCATGGTACCGCGACCGTCAGTAATGAGATTTAACAATTCGGAAATTCTGCGGCAACCAATACGACATGGTGTGCAGCGGCCGCAGGATTCGCCTTCGGAGAAGTGCAAGTAGTATTTTGCAATGGATACCATGCAATCGTCTTCGTCCATGATAATCATACCACCAGAACCCATCATAGAACCGATGGCTACAAGGTTATCGTAATCGATTGGCATATCAAGATATTTAGAGGAAATGCAACCACCAGATGGACCACCGGTTTGAACAGCTTTAAATTCCTTGCCGTCTTTGAGGCCACCACCGATACCATAAACGATTTCACGCAAGGTGGTGCCCATTGGCACTTCCACAAGGCCTACGTTATTAACCTTACCTGCAAGAGCAAATACCTTGGTACCCTTGCTCTTTTCGGTACCAATGGAAGCAAACCATTGTGCACCATTATTAATGATGCGTGGCACATTAGCCAAGGTTTCTACGTTGTTTACGTTGGTTGGTTTGCCCATAAAACCTGATTCTGCTGGATATGGAGGTTTGGTGGATGGTTCACCGCGCTTGCCTTCCATAGAATGAAGGAGTGCCGTTTCTTCACCACAAACGAATGCGCCTGCGCCAAGGGTAATTTCAATATTAAAGTCGAATCCCGTGCCCATGATATCCTTGCCAAGCAAGCCATATTCGGTGGCTTGAGCAATCGCATTTTCCAAACGGTTTACAGCTAGTGGATATTCGGCGCGAATATAGATGCGACCTTCGTGAGCGCCAATAGCATAACCACAGATGGCCATTGCTTCAAGCACAGAATGTGGGTCACCTTCCAAAATGGAACGGTCCATAAATGCGCCAGGGTCACCTTCATCGGCGTTACATACCACATATTTTACATCGGCATCATAGGTGGAAGCGATTTGCCATTTTTTCCCAGTTGGGAAGCCTGCACCACCACGACCGCGTAATCCGGAATCAATGATTTCTTGAACAACATCTTGTGGCGTCATTTCTGTTAGACATTTGCCAAGAGCGCTATACGCATCATGTGCAATGCAATCGTCAATATCCCTAGGATCAACGACACCGCAATTTCTCAGTGCGATACGAATCTGTTGAACAGCCATAGTTTACCTCCTTATGCATTCACATGGCAGGTTTCGATGCGAGCATCCACCGGTTCCTGCTTCATAACATATTGCTCTACGATATCGCGTGCAATTTTTTTGTCTACATCACCAAACATCACAGGCTCTGCAGCAACACCAACGACTTCTACAGTTGGTTCAGCATAGCAATAGCCCATGCAACCTGTTGGCTTGATTTCTACATTGGTGAGATTGTTTTCTTTCACTGCGTCTTTTATAACATCATAAACATCTTTAGCGCCTGTAGCCATTGCACAGGTACCTAAAGCAACGCGAATTTCAACGGTTTTGCCAGCTTCTGCCACTGCTTTTTTGAGGGCATCGCGTTTTTCTTTCAAGGCTTCATAAGAATTTAAACGTTCACTCATTATGCTTCCTCCTCTTCAACGTAGTAGCCGCGGATGACTTCTTTGACCTTTTCGCGTGTCATATGACCATAAATTTTGCCATCAACTGCAATAACTGGAGCCAAACTGCAGGCGCCTAGACAGTGTACGTGTTCAAGGGTAAACATACCATCTTCTGTCATTTGACCAACTTCTACGCCCAATTCTTCTTTAACAACATCTAAGATGCGTTCGCCGCCTTTTACAAAGCATGCTGTACCCATGCAGCAGGAAATCGTGTGACGTCCTCTTGGCTTCATAGTAAAGAAGGAATAGAAAGTAACGACGCCATAAACCTTTGCAGCAGGCACACCGGTTTTTTCAGCTACATACATTTGAACTTCCTTTGGGAGATATCCAAAGAGCCCTTGTGCATGGTGGAGAATCATAATTAAATGGGTTGGCTTATCCTCATAAGAGTTGATATAAGCATCTAGGTCATTCAATTTATTCCGATCTAACATTTCGTAATTCATTGTAACACCCCTTAGCATCTTAAGTAGTTATTGAGCAACAGTGTTTAGTAATCATTATGTGATTTCTATCTTGATTGCTATTATACAACAGAAATTAAATTTTCGGAAGATTTAATCTAGCTTGACTATTTAGACAAAATTTATTGATTGTATTCTGATATTTTAATACTACTTAAAACTAGTGTGAATATCCTAGTAGACAATTTCTTCCAAAATACCATTTAGATAGGCAATGGTAATGCCATAATTGGTGATTGGCACCTGGCTCTTCTTTGCTTTTGTGATACGGCTTTGCACCAGCTTGCGATTCACCATGCAGGCACCGCATTGGATAATAAGATCATACTTGGTCAAATCATCTGGGAAATCGCTACCAGCAGCAATCTCTACTTCAATGGTTTCACCATAACGCTTGCGTAGCATACGAGGAATCTTCACGCGGCCAATGTCCTCTTCCAGTGGCGCATGGCTACAAAGCTCTGCAATGAGCACCTTGGAACTTGGTGTGAGTGCCTCTATGGCCTTGGCACCTTGAATATAGGCGTTCAAGTCACCCTTTAGGCCAGCAAACAGCACCGAAAAGGAGGTCAATAGGCTTTGTGCTGGCTTATGCTCATGCACATAGGCAAACACCTGAGAATCAGTGATAATCAGCTTTGGCGGCTCCTTGAGCGCATCCAAGGCAGCGATATACTCGTCGGTTGTAACAGCCATTACTACAGCGTGCTTGTCCAAAAGCTCACGAATGGTCTGTACCTGTGGTAAAATCAAACGTCCCTTTGGCGCTTGGATATCCTGCGGCATAACGAGCATAACAGTGTCGCCAGCATGAACAAGCTTGCCTGTGATTTCCGGCTCATCCACCAAAGGATTGACCTCAACGAGCTTAAAGCGTAAGGCTGTCATATCCTCTTTGTTGGTAATGTCCACACAAAGGGGTGCGCTGCCAACGAGTGTGCCAATCTCCGTAAGCCAAGCTTCACTTGGCTTACGGAGGTCACATTTGCTTATAACTGCTACAATCGGCGTATTTTTTTCTTTGAAGGAAGCAACCCACGCCGCCTCTGCTTCCAAATTTTCGCTATCAAACACAACAACTGCGATATCGACTTTGTCTGAGCAATGCTCCGTTTTTTCCAAGCGAAGGGCCCCTAAATCCGAGGATGTATCGTCAAAGCCCGCAGTATCTAAAAGCGTGCATGGCCCAAGACCCTTTAGCTCGATGTTTTTTTGCACAACATCGGTGGTAGTACCTGCCACCGGAGAAACAATGGTCACATCCTGAGCTGTAAAAGCGTTAATCAAGGTGGACTTCCCGCTGTTGCAACGTCCAAAAAAACCGATTTGCAAACGGTTCGCATTGGCTGTTTCTTGAAGGCTCATGACGCACCTCCATTAGAAGCGGAAATCGCGCTCGCCGTGTTCCATTTGTGCAAGATATTCTCTTACCTTATCGCGGATGGTATCCTTCGGAATGTTCGCAAGTTGCTCTTGGATGAGCTTTTCGCCAACTTCTCTGGTTTCTGGTGAAGCGTAATCCAAGAGGTATTCCTCCAAGGTCATAAGTGCATTTGGATGGCAGCAGTTTTGAATTTCGCCGCTCTTACATAGGCTCATAAAACGGTCACCTGTGCGCCCTGCACGATAGCAAGCAGTGCAGAAGCTTGGAATATAGCCAATATCCATCAGCCACTTCACCACTTCGTCGAGTGGACGTTGGTCGCTGACGTCAAATTGTGCGGAATTTTCTTCTTCTGGTTCTTCTTCGGCATAACCGCCAACGCTTGTGCGAGAAGCGCCAGAAATTTGGCTGATACCTACATGCAGGGCTTTTTCACGTACATCCTTGCTTTCACGGGTAGAGATAATCATGCCTGTGTAAGGAACGGCAATACGAATGCAGGCAATGATTTTAATGAAGGTTTCATCGTCGATACCGTTGTCGAAGCTATCTGGATCGATATCATCGGCGTGTTTAATACGTGGTACGCTGATGGTATGTGGACCCACACCGTGTACAGCTTCTAAGTGTTCCGCATGCATGAGAATACCGGCGAATTCATAACGGAAAAGCTCAAGACCAAAAAGAACGCCCAAGCCCACGTCATCAATGCCACCTTCCATTGCACGGTCCATAGCTTCTGTATGCCATGCATAGTTATGCTTTGGCCCTGTTGGATGAAGCTGTTCGTAGCTTTCCTTGTGGTAGGTTTCTTGGAAGAGGATGTAGGTACCAATTCCGGCATCCTTGAGCATCTTGTATTCTTCAACAGTCGTTGCAGCAATATTAACATTTACGCGACGAATCACACCGTTATCGTGGGTGGTTGCATAGATGGTCTTGATGCATTCCAAAATGTACTCGATTGGATTGTTAACTGGATCTTCGCCAGCTTCAATAGCCAGTCTTTTGTGGCCCATGTCTTGAAGGGCGCGAATTTCGGTAGCAACCTCTTCTTGGGTCAATTTTTTGCGAGTAATGTGCTTGTTTTTTGCGTGATACGGGCAATAAACACAACCATTGACACAGTAGTTAGAAAGATACAATGGCGCAAACATAACAATACGGTCGCCATAGAAGTCCTTCTTAATTTGTTCTGCGAGTTCAAAAATCTCTTTGTTTTTTTGTGGATCGTCACAGGCCAAAAGCACGGAGGCTTCTCTGTGGCTCAAACCTTTGCGTAAACGCGCCTTGTCTAAAATTTTATCAACAAGGGCAATATCATTTTTATGGGCATCGGCATAAGCCAGGGTGTCCAGGATTTCTTGATGATCAATAAACTCTTCTGCTTTAAGTGATTTTGGATTATACATAATTTTTTTCTCCTCTCTTTTGAGTCAGCTCGAAGCTTACTCATTAGATGCCTTATAATCTCCTTTTTCCACCACGGCTTCATAGCCTATGCTAGACAGCCACTCCGACAAGGCAACCACGTTTTCTGCTGCTTCTCCGTCAAGGGTTGCTTTGTTGTCATATAAGGAATAATCTTTTCTGACTGATTGTGGGGACAGGTTTGGCATAAGTACATTTGCACCAGCCTTGAGTCCGGCTTCACGTCCAGTGTTGCTTAAGGTTGCCAAGGCTGTTGTTGCTGGTAGTAATACAAAGGGCAGGATAAGCCTTACAACAGACAGCATCCAAAGGGTACCTTCAAGCTTCCCTGCCTTTTCATGCGAAAATGGCGTGTGGTCTGCTGGAAGGAATGGACCAAGCCCAACCATTTGCGGATCAAGGGCTTGCATATAGCGCAAATCTGCCAAGAGATGCGCCCAACTTTGTCCAGGCGAACCAACCATGACACCGCAGCCTGTTTGATAGCCAATTTCTTTTAGGCTTTTCAAGCATTCTAAACGATGTGCAAGGCTCATTTCCTTTGGATGGAGCATGGCATAATGCGCTTCAGTTGCTGTTTCATGGCGAAGCAAATAGCGTTCGGCACCAGCTCGAAAAAGCTTTTCGTAGCTTTCTCTAGGCCTTTCGCCTAAGGAAAGGGTGATGGCGCAATCAGGAAACCTTTCTTTGATGGCGCTAACCCATTCAACCAACACTTTATCGGTAAAAAAGGCATCCTCTCCACCTTGCATAACAAAGGTTCTAAATCCCAACTTGTAGCCTTGCTCGCAGCAGCCCATTAAATCCTCAAAGGACAATCTGTAGCGTGATACGTTTTTATTGCTTCGTCTGATGCCACAATAAAGGCAATCATTTTTGCATATATTGGAAATTTCAATGAGCCCTCGCAAAAACACCTTATTGCCGTAGCTCGCTCGCCGCACTTCATCTGCCTGACTATAAAGATAGGCATCTGTTTGCGGCGTGCGTTCGTGATAAAGTCTAGAAAAATCTTCATCACTTAGGTTTTTATTCTGCCTCAGCTCATCAATTAACGAAAAAACACTTTTGTTCATAGCTTATGCCTGAGAATAGCAAGCCTTTGCGCTCACGCCTTCAAGACTGCCAATCTTGCCAGTCAAACTGTTGATTTGATCTTGTGGCGCATCCACCACGAGACAAATCACATTCACATTCTTAGGGCGATAAGGAATCCCCATACGACCCACGATGTAATCACGGAAATCGTGCAAGATGGCGTTTAGCGCTCCTGTGTTGGCCGTTTGGTCAACAATAATCCCCAAAGTAGCAACTCTGCTTTCCATTGTATATTCCTCCTTCCAATAAAAACACAATTGAGATTGTTTTCTTACAATTCTATTCTAGCATTATTTACTTGTGTTTATAAAGCAAAGATTATTTATTGTTTTACAACAGTAATTCTGATATGTGGCCAACCACTCTTTAATTCCCGGACTTTATTCCCTGTATATAGAACCTTTTTATTTGTATAACTATATTAACTTTTGCTTTTTTACATTTAACAAATCTCTTCATTTCTGTATTACAACACATATTTCCTCGTCCATAAATTGCAAGTCCAAGTTGAACAGTAAAAAATCAAGCCACACTATTTTCTGCATTTGAATACACTGCATCTAA
>CAKQDL010000048.1 GCA_934229395.1 uncultured Peptococcaceae bacterium
GCGGCTTGAGTTCTAGAGCAGATGACACGCACGATTAATACCTAAAGGTATTTTACACACTAATTTGGACTTGACTAGCGCGCGAAAAGTGGTAATCTAATCTTAATATGAGGTGAGCGTCATCCGTGTGGTAGCGGATTTTTTTGCGCCCATAAGCGCAGACCCCATAAAAATCAAGCGAGAGGGGATAGTGAATCACCCAAAAAACGCGCAGCCCACAAAGCCGCAATATCGTCGTATCATCCCTTGGGATGAATACACTGTAGAAAAAGTTCGATTCCTAGAATAGTCGTGTATGTATTTGTGAAGCTTTCACCCTTGAGGGGTACCCCTCTGTATTCCTTTGACAAGGAATACAATCTTTTCGTTAGTGACAAATTTTAGAGAAGGGAAGTAGTATCTATGAGAAAATCAAGGTTCAAATGGTTCTTGTTACTGCTGTTTTGCGTCTGCATGGTGGCGATGATGGCGCCGGCCGCATTTGCGGCGAATGCGAGCGTCAGCAATTACGGTGACCTCGTGACGGCGATCGCAAACGCAAAAGAAGGCGACACGATCACGCTGGGCGGGGACATCCAGGGCGATGTTACCATTCCGTCCGGCAAAAATATCGTGCTGGACTTGGGCGGCAATACGCTGACCAACACCAACGCCGGTAAGGCGACACTGTTTGTAGAAAACGGCGCTGTGGCGACGGTGAAAAACGGCACCATCAGCGGCGGCAAGAGCCATTACAACATCGCAGTCGGCACGGAGAAGGCTCCGGGCGGCAAGCTGACGCTGGAAGACATCACTGCGACTGCGGGCAATGCGGGCAGCTCCATGATTGACAACTGGGGTACGCTGACCATCGAGAGCGGCTCCTATACCGGTGGCTTGAATGTTGTAAAGAGCGAGGAAGACTCAACGCTCGTTATTCGTGGCGGCAAGTTTACACTGAACGATTCAGTACAGGGTTACACAGGTGTCATTCTTAACTATGGTACGGCCACTATCACCGGTGGCGAGTTCATTCAGAACTCGACAGACGGAAGATGGAATCACCCACAGGTTGTTGTGACCGGCCAGATGGAAGGCCACACTGCTGCTATCACGACGATTACCAGTGGTACATTTACTCAAAATAAGTCTAGTGATGATATTTTCCACGGTCTTGCCGCGGCGACCTCCAATAACTTCGAGGTCTCCGGCGGAACTTTCAACAAATTAGTAAAAAGTAGCTTTTTAAGCGACGGTTTGGTTTGCAAGAAAGATAGTGCGACCAACACCTATACGTTGGTGACCGGTGCTACTGGAGTTACTTTAAGCGAAAGCGAAATAACCATTAAGGTTGGTGAAAGCATTAAACTGGAAGCAACTTTAACACCCGAAGATGCAGAACTTAAAAGTGTAACGTGGAAAACAGGCTCTAAAAAGATTGCTACCGTAACCAATGGTGTTGTAAAAGGTGTTGCGATTGGCGATGTGACAATTACTGCAACACCTAATGCTGCCGGTGCAACTCCTGCTACCTGCAAAGTAACGGTAAAGGAAGATGAAGTCGCCGCAGTGGGCGAAACTACATATCCCACACTGTCCGCCGCCATTAACGCTGCGCAGGCGGGCGACACCATCACCCTGCTGAAGGATGTGGCTGAGGATATCGTCATTTCGTCTGACAAGACCATCACACTTGATCTGAACGGCAAAAAGCTGACCAATAGTCGTGACAATACCATCACCAACCACGGTAAAATTGAGATCATTGATGAGACGGGCAATGGCGTAGTTGATAATATCACTAACGCCAAGGCTGCCATCAAGAACGATGGTACGGTGGTTCTGCGCGGCGGTACTTACACGCGCTCCAAGGAAGCCGGCAAGGACAAGGATAACGGCGGCGGCAACAGCTACTATACTATCCTCAACGATAATGGCGGTTCGCTGACGATCTATGATGGCGTTACCGTTTATAATGACGGTCATTTCTCCAGCATGATCCGTAACGGCGGTACGGCCGGTGCAGAATCCAAGCTGTATATCATCGGCGGTACTTTCTCGGGCGGTATCAACACCGTGAAGAACGATGAAAGTGGCTATCTGAACATTTCCGGCGGTGACTTCCGCAATACAACGCAGTATGTCGTTATGAACTGGCATAAGGCGGATATTTCTGGTGATGCTACTTTTGCGGTAAACGATACGGCAAAAGCGGTGCTGTTCACCTCTTCTTACGGCGGCGCAGATACTGTAAAGGGTGAGCTGACTATCAGCGGCGGCTATTTCAAGGCCGCTACCGATACACAGGATATGATTTGCGATGCTTACGATGCAAATAACAAGGGCACAGCCTATGTTTCTGGTGGTTACTTCAATAAGGATGTTGCAAAGTTCTGTGTTACCGGTTTTGCATCTGTCAAGAATACGGAAAGCAACGCAAATGAATACCCCTACAAGGTCGGCGAGATGCCGGTGAACGACGAGAACGAGATCAAGCAGGCTGACGCCGTCGGCGCAATGACGACCGATGTGAGCGCAATCCCGGCGGACAAGCAGAATGAGGCGGCCGATGTAGCCAAAACCGTCACTCCGACCGAAATCTCCACCGATAACGCCGAGGTCTCGACCGGCGACGAGCAGGCTGCGCTGACCGAGCTGGCCAAGCAGAAGAAGATTTCTCTGGACGAAACCGGCAAGGTAACGGACGAGAATGTTACCGTCAACATCATCAAGCAGGCGTATCTGGATGTTACCATGACCGCCTACGATGTGACCGACACCTACACCGTCGGCATGGACATCACCCCACGCTACAATCTGGTCGCGGTGGCTACCACCGGCAACGAGAAACCGGAGGTTGAAAACGGCTACACCATCGCGTCCAAGCGCGAAATGACCGTCACCGAGCCGACCGAGATTACGGTTCAGCTGCCCGCCGCGTTCGTGAACAAGAAGGTCTACATCACCCACGAGTATGAGACCGGCAAGTTCAAGTATTACACTGCTACGGCGGACGAAAAAGGTCAGATCACCTTCGTGACCGATGGTTTCAGCCCGTTCACCTTCACGCTGACCGCGCCGGATAACATCGTGGCCGAGGTCGGCGGCGATGGCTACACCTCCTTCGCGGATGCTGTTGCGGCCGCGAACGACGGCGACACCATCACCCTTATCGATGAAAACGCTACCTATATAGGCACCATGACCGGCGATGCACGCAGTGTGAAGCTTACAAACAATACCGCAAAAGACATCACTGTAAAGATCAACGGTGACAATATCGTCGTTCCAGCAGATGGTCAGGTGACTTACACCTACGAAAAAGAAGACGTGAGTGTTAAAACCTACGACATTGACATTGAAGCAGTAAACGGCAGTGTAACAGCTAGCCACAAGTTTGCTGCCAAGGGTGCAACTGTGACCCTTACCCCAGTGGCCAAGGACGGCTACAAGCTCGACTCTATCAAAGTTTGCCCAAATGCTGATGGCGGCGATGCACTCGAGCTCAAGGCCCTCGCAAATGGCACCTTCTCCTTTAAGATGCCAGCTTGCGACGTGACTGTTCACGCAAGTTTTGTACCAGAAAAAGAAGACGTTACCCTGCCATTTAAGGATGTAGATACCAACGACTGGTTCTACGGCGATGTAGCTTTCGTTTACGAAAACGGCATCATGAGCGGCATGGCAACCGACACCTTCGCCCCACAAACCACCACCACCCGTGGCATGATTGTGTGCATGCTCCACCGCATGGAAGGCGAAGTAGCCCCAAGCGGCAGCAACAACTTTACTGACGTTACCCCAGGTGCGTATTATGAAAACGCCATCACCTGGGCAAGCGAAAACGGCATTGTCAACGGCTACAGCGACACCGCTTTTGGCCCTAACGACGCCATCACCCGCGAACAAATGGCAGCCATCCTCTATCGCTACGCTCAGTACAAAGATATGGACGTAAGCATTGGCGAAAGCACCAACATCCTTAGCTACACCGACGCTCAAGACGTAAGCAGCTATGCCATGAAGCCAATGCAATGGGCAGTAGGCTCCGGCCTCATCGGCGGTATGACCCAAGCCACCCTCGTGCCACAAGGTCAAGCCACCCGCGCCCAAGTAGCAGCCATCTTCCACCGCTTCTGCACCATGGATGCAAAATAGTAGACAGCGGCTCGTGATTAACGATTAGAATAAAAGCCTTCTCTGCACTTGCAGAGAGGGCTTTTGTGTGTAGAAAAACTTAAAACGTGTATGTGAGTAGAAAGATTTGTAGAATAGCAAAAGCCTTCCCCACCTGGGGGGAAGGTGGCGGCGTAGCCGACGGATGAGGGGTATGAGCGTCAGCGAATAATCGATTTACCAGTAAAGTGCGGTGAAAACACACCCTCATCCGAGTTTTTCGCAAAAAGCACGCGAAAAACCCACTAATTCCGACGCGAAGCTAGTACCCGAAGGGTGCCCCTCAAGGGGGAAGACTTCACAAATGCATACACGACTATTCTAAAAAACGAACTTTTACTACACACTGAAAGCCTTCTCTGCACTTGCAGAGAGGGCTTTTTATATGCGGGGGGACCTGTGATTTAAAATTGATGCGTGTATGCATTTGAAAAAGCCTTCACCCCCTCAGTCACCACTTCCGCTGCGCTACAGTGGCGCCAGCTCCCCCGATAAGGGGTGCACCTATGCTATTTTAGTCACGTCCTCCCGCTCTGTTACCATATTTTTCCTATCGGTGGACCTTTGTCCTTTGTTATAATAAAAGGAGATGCTACTCTAGAGGGAAAGAAAGGAAGATATATATGAAAAAACGACTGATGGGTCTTTTGTTTGTGGCCATGCTGGCGCTGATGCTGCCGGCTGTGGCCTTTGGGGCGGAGGATGTGGCCGAGGTCAATGGCCAGCGCTACGCGAATGTGCACGAGGCCATTGAGGCCGCAAGCGCGGGCGATACAGTTACCATCCTTTGCGATGTGGCCATGGAGAAGGCGAGCGCAGACCTGCCTTATGGCGATTTTATCGAGGTTACCAAGGACCTTATCCTAGACTTGGGCGGCCACACCCTCACAAGCTCCGATACATGGTATGCTGTGCAGCACACAAAGGGCACCTTGACCATCCAAAATGGCCGCATTGAAGGCGATTATGGCGTGTGCAGCTGGCATGACACCATGATTTTGGGCGAGGGCCTCACGGTGGATACTGTGCACGACGGCGTCAATGTGCGCTACGACAGCACGGTGCGCATCACCTCTGGCGCAAAGGTTAAGGCTGGCGAGATTGGCGTTGCCATCTATGCCTATGGCGACAACGACGCAGCCGCTACCGCCACCCTTGTAGTAGAGGGCAGTGTGGAAGGCGATTTGGCCCTTCATGCCGACAGCGTTGGCCGTGCGCGCTACGATGTGCGCATCGAAGAGGGCGCCAACCTTACAGGGCGCCATGTGGGCATTTATATGACAAACGATGGCCTTCTCACCCTTTCTGGCGGCGATGTAAGTGGTCGCGCGGCCCTTGCCATACGCTCCGGCCAGTTTGAAATGACTGCTGGCAGCCTTACAAGCACCGCAACCTACGACGACACCGCCATAAGCCAGGAAACGGACATTGCCTACGACGGCTCTGCCATTGTGGTCGATTCCAACACCGCAGCCTTTGACGGCAACGTGCGCATTCATATTGCTGGTGGCCGTGTAGAAAGCCAGCACGCCGCCATTTTGCGCGAGCTTGGTAACGATGCAACGAGCACCAAACTAAGCGAGGTGCGCCTTGAGGGCGGCAGTTTCCTTTCTGCTATGGATGCCGTAAACGTGCGCAGCCTTGCAAAGGACAAAATCAAGGTAAGTGGCGGCAGCTACACCACCTCGGTAAAGGATTACACCGCCTCTAACATTGCCTGCGAGCTTTATAACGAGGGCAGCTACACCTATTACACCAGCCGCGAGGCCGCAGAGGCCGCTAAAACAGATCCAAATGGCGTGATTTTGGACCTCACCCACGACCCTGTAGAGCCACCAGTGAGCGATTGGCCCTTTGCAGATGTGCGTGAGAGCGATTGGTTTTATAACGACGTGGTCTATGTGTACCAAAACGGCATCATCCGTGGCGTGAGCGACACAGCCTTTGCTCCGCAAGCCACCACCACCCGTGGCATGATTGTCACCATGCTCTGGCGCTTAGAGGGCGAGCCAGTAGCCACAGCAGCAGCTGGCTTTAGCGACGTAAAGAGCGGCGCCTATTACGAAGCGGCCGTAAACTGGGCCAACGAAAATGGTGTGGTGAGCGGCATGGGCGAAGGCCGCTTTGCACCAGATACAGCCATCACCCGCGAACAGCTCGCCGCCATGCTCAGCCGCTACAGTGAGTACAAGGGCATGGACGTAAGCGAGCGCGCCGATTTGAGCGCCTATAGCGATGCATCCTCTGTAAGCAGCTACGCCCAAGAAGTTGCAGAATGGGCCGTGGCCAAAGGCCTCATAAGCGGCGTTACCGAAACCACCCTAGCTCCCCAAGGCCAAGCCACCCGCGCCCAAGTAGCAGCCATCATGACCCGCTATAGTGCCATGAAGTAAGTGGGCAGTGGGTAGGTTTTATACCTCAAAAAGAGGCGCTCCTATGTTGTTCTAGCTACGCCTCGCCAAATAGTCCAAGCCTCCGCATGCGGGGGCTTTTTTGTCATTATTTCTCGGCTTGTGGATTTAGGCGCGAGGGTGTAAAATAGTGGTGAACAGCGTTCACTATGCGCCGATGAAAGGAATCCATATGAACAAAAACGTGACAAGCAAGCAGGAAATCATTGCCCAAGCCCGGGCACATCTATTGAGCCGTGGGGCGGAGGGGTTTAGTATGCGCGCCATTGCCGCTAGCTGCAATGTGGCGGTGGGCTCTTTGTACAATTATTTTCCCTCGAAGGGTGCTTTGATGGGCGCCGTGGTGGGCGACATTTGGCAGGATGTTTTTGCGCCATTTTTGGAGCACGAGGATTTTTCGAAGTTCGACGAGGCGCTGAGCTGTCTGTGCCATGCCTTCCAAGCTGGCGAGGAGCGGTATCCGCATTTTATGGCCGACCACGCCCTGCGCTTTGCCGATGGCGAAAAAGCCCAAGGCCGCAGTATGATGCACGATTGCTTTTCGCGCCTGGCCACCAAGCTGCAAAAAGCCTTGGATAACGACGAGAGCGTGCGCGAAGGCGTGTTTGACGAGGTCCTCACCAAGGAAAAATTCGTTACCTTCGTGCTCAAATTCCTCGTCCTAGGCGGACGCCACAGCAAAAACGACAACGAAGCCCTCATAAAAATGGTACAAAGCAGCATCTACTAGGAACCACGAGCGTCAAGGGCGCCGGACCTAGCACTATGCAGTTCGTAACACTTTGACATACTGCTTACAAATCGCAGGCAAGTGGTAGAAGTCCCCTTCCGTGGGCTCTCGTCCGTCACTGGGCAAAAACCGCTCGGCGGTTTCTTTTTGAACAAATATGAACAGTGTTCATCGTGAAAGGATGAAGAAAATGGTAAAAAATAGAACCCTTTTGCTTTTGGCAGCGATGGTGTGGGGCGCGGCTGGATTCAACATTGCGCGCATTGGCGCCCTGGCCTACCCTGGCAACGAAAGCCTTTTCCATGCGGCAGTGTCTTTGGTGGTTTTTGTGCTCTTTTGGCGAATGTTTCACAAGCTTGTGGGCAAGCACACCGCGCGCATCAAAAATTTTGCGCGCGAAAAGCAATATTTTTGGCGCTTTTTCGACAAAAAGAGCTTCCTTATTATGGCATTTATGATGACAGGCGGCATCTCCATGCGCGCCTTTAACCTCATGCCCGAAGGCTGCATCGCCATGTTTTACACAGGCCTAGGCACCGCCCTGGCCCTAGCCGGCCTAGCCTTCGCCTTGGAATATGTGCGTTACGAAGGGTAATGGCTTTGGCTACCACAAGTGCTCATTCCCCACGGTTTCTACAAAATCGCCAAGGTTGTCCCCTAGGGGAAGGCTTCACAAATGCATATACGCCTATTCTAGCAATCCACCCTTTTTCTAATCTCCCCACGCCCCTACACGCTAGGGGCGTTATTTATCTATTTTGTGGTAGGAATATGCAAGGCAAATATGGTATGATGGAGCTACCAATGAAGGGAGGGTATGCGATGAAGAAGGATGGCGCTAGACTTTATTTTATTATGGCCTTTTGGCAGATGTATGAAACCCACACCATTGAGGAAATTTCTGTGCGCGATTTGTGCAAGCGCGCGGGCTACAATCGCAGCACCTTTTATTTATACTTTAGCGACAAGTACGATCTCCTAGACAAGGCGGTGGAGGAGCTTTTGGCGCCGGGGCGCGCTCTTTTGGAGAGCTTGGACGATTTTGCCTTGGTTCTTAAAACCGACCGCATGGTGCGTCTTTTTATGAGCCTTTTTGAGCGCAACAACAAGTATTTGGAGCTTGTTGTGGTCAGGCAGGACAACCTCATGGAGGACAAGCTCAAGGGTGTGCTGCGCCCTTTGGCCCTCAAAAGCCTTGGCGGCGGCGTCAACGCTGCACGCATTGAATATATAATGGAATACCACGTGTCGGCGGTTTTTGGCACCTACAGAGCGTGGCTCAAAAATGGCAAGGATTTGCCAAAGGAAGAGATTGTGCAAATTCTCTATACGCTTTCTAACGTTGGCGTGTTCTCCATGCTTGATAAGCCGAACGAGGTGCCCGAGGTGGTTATTTCGGCTGGCGACGCCCAGCGCATTGACGCTTTTTTAAATGCCCTTCAAGAGGACACGCACGCAGAAGGGGGCGGGCCTTATGTCGCCGTCCATGCGTAAGTACGCGGCCATTATAGACCTAGAGCACCCCGAACCACGCCACCATAGACGCATGGCGCGGCACGAGCGTGCGGCTCAGTTTGGCGCCTTTGCGGCCCTCTCGGGCTATGGCGAGCTGGTTGGCGATATTGAAGACGCCCTCACGCGTGGCGAGATTACCATCGACAAGGTGGAGGACATGGTGAAGGGCCGTTTTAAGGATTTAGCGCATACAGAGGAGGACGAGGGTGAGCACGAATGAAAGCATCACAAAGCGTGTGCGCGCTTTTTTTAGACGATTAAGGAGCGAGGCGGTGCTCGTTTTGGCGGGCGTGGCGGCTCTTTTGTCGTCTTTTTTGGTGCCGCCAAACGCCCACTATGCCGAGTATATCGACCTCAGGGTGCTCTGTTTGCTCTTTTGCCTCATGCTTGTGGTGGCTGGGATGCGCTGCTGCGGCGTTTTTGAGGTGCTGGCTCAGCGCCTTTTGCGCGGACAGGGGAGTCTGCGCCGCTTGCAGCTGGTTTTGGTGGGGATGGTGTTTTTTTCCTCCATGCTCATCACCAACGATGTGGCCCTGATTACCTTTGTGCCCTTTACGATTCTTGTTTTGCAAATGGCCCACGCCATCGACCGTCTTTTGTGGCTGGTGGTGCTCCAAACGGTGGCGGCCAATTTGGGGAGCATGGCCACGCCGGTAGGCAATCCGCAAAACTTGTTTCTGTGCTCGGTCTTTAACCTTACGGTGATGGATTTTTTTAAAACCCTCCTGCCCTACACCCTCCTAAGCCTTGCTGGCCTCGCAGTGGCGGCGGCGTGGGTCAAAAATCGCACCGTCAATGTGGTGTTTGGGGATGAGGCGCACCTGCGCGAGGGCAAGCTCCTTGGGGTGATGGGGGTGCTTTTTGTGCTCTGCCTCTTGGCGGTGTTTCGCGTGCTTCATTATGGCGTGCTGACCCTTGTGGTGGTGCTCGCTGTGGCTTTCTTGCGCCCGAGCCTCTTTCGCCAGGTGGATGTGGGGCTTTTGCTGACCTTTGTGTTTTTCTTTATTTTTGCCGGCAACATGGGCGAGCTTGAGGCGGTGCGCAGCCTTTTGGCCCAGCTTATGGCCGAAAACGCCCTACTCACCTCGGCCATGGCGAGCCAGGTGATTTCCAACGTGCCATCGGCGGTCCTCCTTGCAGGCTTCACCGAGGACTGGCGTGGACTCCTTTTGGGGGTGGATTTGGGTGGATTGGGCACGCCTATCGCCTCTTTGGCCAGTTTGATTGCCATGCGTTATTACTTTGCAGTGCCTGGAGCGCAAAAATCTCACTTTCTGTTGGTATTTAGCGCGGTCAACGTCCTTTCCCTCGTCGTTTTGCTCGCGCTGGCGAGCCTTTAGTGTCCACGGATAAAAAATAACGCTTATAAATGACTTTTGTCCTTGACCAGGGGATTGCAAGTGGTATAATAATCACATAGCGACTTATGAAACGCGACGAAGGAGAAGCGTGGTAGTGAGCAATCAAGAGAGCTGTCGGTTGGTGCAAGACAGTTTGCAGCTGCTAACGTTCCGCTCTGGAGCGGCGAATGATGAATTCGACGGGATGCGCCCGATAACGCGCACAAGAGTTGGCCATAGTGGCACAATTTGGGTGGTACCGCGAGTAACAGCTCGCCCCAATGTTTTGGGGCGGGCTTTTTTATTTGAGAGAGGATGATACAGGTGAACAGAGCCTATAATTTTAATGCAGGACCAAGCGCCATGCCGCTTAGTGTGCTCGAAGAAGCGCAAAGAGAATTTCTCGATTACAAGGGCACAGGCATGGGGATTGTGGAAATCAGCCACCGCAGCAAGGAATACGCTGCCATGCATGAGGAAACAAAGGCGCTTTTGCGCGAGCTGATGGAGATTCCTGAGGATTACGAGATTCTCTTCATCCAAGGCGGCGGCAGCACCCAGTTTCTGATGGTAGCGGCCAACTTCCTCACCAAAAAATACGGCGCCTATGTGAACACTGGCGTGTGGGCCAAAAAGGCCATGGCCGAAGCCAAGTTTTATGGCGAAGGCTACGAAGCCGCCTCTAGCGCCGACAAAAACCACAGCTACATTCCCAAGCAGTTTGAGCTTCGTGAGGACACCTCCTATGTGCACCTCACCGCCAACAACACCATCTACGGCACCGAATACAAAACCTTCCCAGATTTTGAGGTGCCAATCATCTGCGATATGTCCAGCGACATCCTTTCGCGCAAGGTGGATGTGAGCCATTTCGATTTGATTTATGCTGGCGCTCAAAAGAACCTTGGCCCAGCCGGGGTGACCATCGCCATCATTAAAAAGGACTTCCTCAAGGAGGCGCGCACAGAAGCATTGCCAACCATGCTGCGCTACCAAACCTTTGTGGACAAGGATTCCACCTACAACACCCCACCAGTCTTTGCCATTTATATGGTCAACAAAACCCTCCATTGGATTAAGGACCAAGGCGGCGTTGAGGTCGTTGAGGCCAACAACAAGAAAAAAGCCCAGCTCATTTACGATGTAATTGATGCCTCCAACGGCTTCTACCTTGGCCACGCCGAAAAAGACGCCCGCAGCATGATGAACATTACCTTTAATCTCGCCACCCCAGAAATGGAAAAGGACTTTTTAGAAAAAGGAAAGGCCGCAGGCTTTGTTGGTATTGGCGGCCACAGAAGCGTAGGCGGCTGCCGCGCCAGCACCTATAACGCCGTGCCAATGGAAGCCTGCGAAGCCCTCGCAGCCTTTATGAAACAGTATCAACAAGACAACCAATAAGATAAAGAGAACAAGAAAACGGAGGAATCAACCATGAGAATTTTAGTAAGCGATGACGTTAGCGAAAAAGGCGTAGAGCTCTTACGCGCCCACTTTGATGTAGATGTAAAGACCAATATGCCACCAGAAGAGCTCCTCGGCTGCATTGGCGAATACGATGGCCTTGTAACCCGTTCCCAAACCCAAGTCACTGAAGAAGTCATTGCCGCAGCCACCAACCTCAAGGTTATTGGCCGTGCGGGCGTAGGTGTAGACAACATCAACATCCCAGCAGCCACCGCTCGCGGTATCGTTATCGTCAACGCTCCAGAAGGCAACACCATTGCCGCAGTAGAGCATACCATCGGCATGATGCTCGCCATGACCCGCCACATCCCACAAGCGCACCAATCCATCCAAGAAGGCAAATGGGACCGCAAGAGCTTCACAGGCATTCAGCTTAGCGGCAAAACCTTGGGGATTATTGGCGTAGGCCGTATTGGTAGCCGCGTGGCTAAGCGTATGCAAGCCATGGAAATGCACACCATTGGCTACGACCCATACATCAGTGAAGAACGTGCGCACCAAATCGGCATTGAAATGGTTGATTTCGACACCCTCCTCGCACAGAGTGATTACATCACCATCCACACCCCACTCACCAAAGAAACCAAGTTTATGATCAACGCCGACACCATCAAGAAGATGAAGGACGGTGTACGCCTCGTCAACTGCGCTCGTGGCGCCTGCTACGACACCGACGCCATTGCCGAAGCCATCAAGAGCGGCAAGGTAGCCGGCGCAGCCATCGACGTTTACCCAGACGAACCACTCACCCTAGAAAACAACCCATTCCTCGGGATGTTTGACGTGGTACAAACCTCTCACCTCGGCGCCAGCACCATCGAAGCCCAGGTTGGCGTAGCTGTAGACGTTGCCTATGGTGTTATTGACGCCCTCCAAGGCAAGCCTGTTATGAACGCTGTGAACATTGCACCAATGCCAAAGAGCGTGGCCGCAGTGGTGCAACCATACCTAGGCCTTGCAGAACGCATGGGTACCATCGGCATCTACCTTGCAGAAGGTCCTGTTGAGGATGTAGAAATCGAATACACTGGTGACCTTTCCAACACCGAAACCCAGCACCTCACCACCGCCTTCCTAAAGGGCCTCCTAAACCCAATCCTTCAAGACAGCGTCAACTATGTTAACGCCCCAGGTCTTGCCAAAAAGCGCAACATTGACGTTAAGGAAAGCAAGAGCCACAAGGATGGCTACTACAACACAGCCATCAACATCACCATCAAAACCTCGGGCGGCAAGCACCAAATCGCCGGCACCCTCTTTGATGGCAAGCAAGCAAAGATTGTCCAAATTGACGAATACCGCGTGGACTTTGCACCAGAAGGCTACCTCCTCTTGGTGCCACACATCGACCAACCAAACATGATTGGCCAAATCGCCACCATTCTAGGCAAGGCCAACATCAACATCAACGGCATGCAAGTAGGTGCAACCACCGATAGTAAGACCAACATCATGGCCGTAGCCGTCACCAACGACATTCCAAACGATGTCCTCTTGCAGCTCAGCGGCATTGAAGGCATCCTCGATGTGAAGCTCATCCACTGCGAAGCCTAAGAAAAGGACCTATTATGACAAGAATTATTCTCGTGCGCCACGGCGAAACCACCTGGAACGTAGAAGGGCGCTATCAAGGACAAGAAGACACCCCACTAAGCGAACGCGGCCTAAACCAAGCCGCCCTGCTCGCAGAAGGCCTAAAGGACGTGCATATTGACTATGCCATTTCTAGCCCTCTCAAGCGTAGCTTTGTGACCTGCCAAACAAGTGCTGCTAAGCACGGCCTAGAAGTAGAAAGCGACGCGCGCCTCCTAGAAATCAACCACGGCAGCTGGGAAGGTCAATTGGCAGCAGACATTGAAGCCCGCTACCCAGACACCTACCACGCCTGGCACACCACCCCAGAGGTGGTCACCATGCCAGACGGTGGCGAAAACCTCGAAGACGTGCGCGCCCGTGTGCGTGCCGCCTTTGACGACTACGCCGTGCGCTTTGACGGACAAACCGTCCTTGTAGCCGCCCACGACGCCGTCAACAAAGCCATCATCTGCGATGTGATGGGCATGGATATGTCCCATTTTTGGCAGGTCAAGCAAGACAACACCTGCATCAACGTCCTGGAATACGAAAACGGCACCTGGCGCCTCGTGCTACTCAACTACACCGGCCACATGGGCTACCTCTTTAGCGGCATAGAACAAGCCGGCCTTTGATGGCAGTGGGCAGTTGATAGTAGGCAGTGATTAGTGAAAAAATAAAGGGGCAGTCGGGAAATAGCGAAATCGCCCTTTTTTGGCATCAAAAAAGAACCTTCGCGCAGGAACAGGGATTGA
>CAKQDL010000049.1 GCA_934229395.1 uncultured Peptococcaceae bacterium
TGCCCATAATAAAATGCCCCCTATATAGCTGTCAGTGATTTGTTATTTCACTGTTTGCTATATAGGGAGCATATCACAGAGGAGAAAGGCTTTATTTATTTGCGTACATGTTTGCTATTTTTCGCTCGTCCCCTTTTTTGCGCCCATCTTTTGTAGAATGGGTGACGAGTGGCAAGGTGAATTGCATTGACTCGGCGGCTTTGATAAAATAGAAGAAGAATGTCGGTAGACATCTGGAGGTTATATGGATAATAATGAACAAACACGCCGCCATGAGCCAACGAGTGAAGAGCAGCCACGCAAGAGTGGCACGCTGGATATGGCAAAGCTCAGGCGCGATTTAGAAGAAAGCCGTCGCTTGCACGATGAAGCTGTGCTAAGAAACCGTGCGCGCGAGGAACATAAGGAAGACGCACAGCCAAAAGAAGAAGCGCGCAGCTTAGGCAGCGAAAACTACAAAACCCACAAGGACGATCCACGCGTGGCCAAAAGCGTGAGTGACAGTTTAAACATTGCCAACCGTGTATCGCCCCAAACCAAGGAAAAGGCCGAAAAAGCCAAGGAACTCTTGGAGGATGGGTCGGTTGCCGTGGTGGCAGCCCTAAGCAGCCTCAAAGACACCGCCGTAGAAAAGGCCAAAGAAATCGATACCGATGAGCTCAAGGAAAAGGTAAAGGGCATCCATGTGCCAAAGGGCAGTGGGCACGACAAAAAGCCGCATAAACCCCTCAAGGAGCGCCGTGGTTGTGGCTGCCTCTTGAATATTTTGTTTGTTGTACTGCTCGTTTGCCTGGCTTTTGGTGTGGCCTTTGGTGCCCTATGGGCCTACCGCGCCCACAACGCCCCAACGCCAATTACAGAAATAGCCCAAAGTGAACAAGTTGCCGTTGCCACAGAGCGCGAAAAGCACAACATTTACCTGCTCTTGGCCGGCACCGACCAACGTGCCGACGAAATCTCGCGCAGCGATACCATCATTTATATGGTGCTACGTCCGAGCGACCGCAAAATTGAAATGGTCAGTCTGCCACGCGATTCTTTGGTAGAAATTCCAGGGGTAGGCCAAGACAAAATCAACGCGTCCTTGGCCTACGGGGATATGCCGCTTTTAAAGGAAACGGTGGAAAATCTCTTAGATAGCCCCGTTGATCATACAGTGCTGATTAATTTTGAAAGCTTTGCAAAAATCATCGACGCCATGGGTGGCATCACCATCAATGTGCCAGAAAAAATGTATTTGCCAGAGGAAGGCATCGACCTTGAAGCTGGCGAGCAAAAGCTCAAGGGCAGCGATGCCTTGGCCTTTGTACGTTGGCGTGGCGATGGCACCGGCGATATTGGCCGTATGGAACGCCAAAGCCAGTTTTTGCAGGCTGTAGCCGACAAGGCGCGTCATCTCATGCCATGGCAGGTAGCGCGTGTGGCCTGGGTTGTGACCCACGAAATCGACACCGACCTTGGACTTTTTGACTTAATACGTATTGGCTGGAACTTTATTGGTATGGACAGCGGCGCCCTAGAGCGTCAAGCCTTTGAGCTTAATCCAACCTACATCAACGGCATCAGCTACGTACTTTTGGACGATTACAATATTTTTGAGGTAGTACAAACAATGAAATATGGCATGGTTCTACCACAGAACTATGGCTACTAAAGGGGGAGTATCATGAGAAATGATTGCTTGGGTGTGATGGTGGACGCCGTCACACAAAAAGAGGCCATGGACCGCATTGAGGCCTTTGTGCGTGAGGGTGGGGTGCACCATGTGGTGACCGCCAACCCAGAAATCATCGACAATGCCACAAAAAACGACGCCTTGCGTGCGCAAATCAACAGCGCGGCTCTCGTTACGGCCGATGGTCAAGGCGTGCTTTTGGCCGGTAAAATCCTAGGCCGCCCATTTCCAGAGCGCGTTACAGGCATTGACCTGGCAGAGCTTCTTTGCGCCGAAAGTGGTGCGCGCAACATTCGCCTGTACTTTTTAGGTGCAGAACCCGGGGTGGTAGACGAAGCGGCCAAGCGTATGCGTTGCCTCTATCCAGATGTGCAAATTGTAGGCACCCATCACGGCTACTTCCGCAAGGAAGGCCCAGCCGGCGTGGTGGCCGACATCAAGCGCACCAAGCCAGACGTGCTTTTGGTAGGCATGGGCTCGCCGTATCAGGAAGATTTTATCAGTGCGCATTTGGCAGAATGCGGCGTGAGCGTAGGTATTGGCGTAGGCGGCAGCTTTGACGTGATGAGCGGACGCGTAAAACGTGCGCCAGATATTTTTATCCGCCTAAAACTCGAATGGTTTTACCGCATCGCCAGCGATCCAAAACGCATCAAGCGCTCGGTGGCCCTGCCACGCTTTGTGCTCAAGGTATTAAAACAAGCGTTTATGGAAAAAATAAAGGGAACATCCAAAGTAAAATAGCATCATAAAAGAAGTAAATGGACCGCAGCTCGGGGAAAACGTGGTCAACCAAGCCGTTTGAACGACTTTACATAAACTTAACAAATGCTTTACGAGGCTTGCGTTGATTTCACATTGACCCTTGTGCTATGCTCCATTGGTACGATAGTGAACAATGCGAAAGAGCGAAAGGATGAACAAGGTTTATCATGAATGAAACAGTAGAGATTTTATTTGGGCTATTAGGGGGGCTCGCAATCTTCCTTTACGGGATGAATTTGATGAGCGATAGCTTGCAAAAAGTCGCTGGTGAAAAAATGCGCACCATTTTGGGTATGCTCACTAAAAACCCAGTTCTTGGTGTTATTTCTGGTGCTTTGGTAACAGCCGTGTTGCAAAGCTCCTCTGCCACCACCGTTATGGCCATTGGCTTTGTAAGCGCAGGCCTTATGAAGCTGCCACAAGCCATTTCCATCATCTTCGGTGCCAACATTGGTACCACCCTCACCGCACAGCTTATTGCTTTTAAGCTCAGCGACTACATCTATGCTATTATTTTCATTGGTTTCTTTATCTACTTTATTGCCAAAAAAGAAAAAATCAAATACGTCGGTGCGACCATCTTTGGCTTTGGTCTTCTCTTTGAAGGGATTGAAACCATGGGCAGCGTTATGAAGCCCCTCGCCACCAGTCCAGTATTTGCAGATATGATTCAACAAGTGGCCAACGTGCCTGTATTGGGCGTTCTCGTAGGTGCCGGTATGACCCTCGTGGTACAAAGTTCCTCTGCGACCATTGCCGTGCTGCAAAATATTGCCTCTACCGCTGGCCCGGATGGCGTACACAGTGTCATCGGTCTTGCTGGTGCTATTCCAGTTCTTTTGGGTGACAACATTGGTACCACCATCACCGCCGTTTTGGCATCCATTGGCCAAAGCATCAATGCCAAGCGTACCGCTGCTGCTCACTGCATTTTTAACATCTCCGGGGCTCTCATCTTTGTATGGATTATTGGTCCTTACGCCAAATTCATTGAATGGCTTTCTCCAGCAGGTCCAGAAATCGAAGTGATTTCTCGTCAAATTGCAAATGCGCATACCTGCTTCAACGTCACCCTCACCCTTCTTTGGACACCACTCATTTACATCATGGTCAAGCTTGTGACCAAGATTATTCCAGAAAAGGGCGAAGAAAGCGTGCTTTCCCTTTCTCAAGCGCGTTTTATCGACCGCAAAATGCTCGGCCAACCAATGGCAGCCATTGAGCTTGCAGCCAACGAAACCATCCGTGTGACCGACGCCATTGGCGATATGATTATTAGCCTTGCAGAATCCACCGGCAAAAAGCTCAAAGAAAACTGCACCGAAATGCTGACTGATTCCACACAAATCTTGGCCCTAAACCATCAATTGCAGGATTATCTTTCCGATATTCTCGCCGGTGGTAAGGCCAGCGAACGTCAGTCAGACCGCGTTACAGGTATGATTTTTATTGTGAGCAACCTAAACCGCGTGACCGAAAACCTCAACATCATTGCCAAAAACGTTATTTCTACCGATGAATCCAAGGACGGCTACTCCAAGGCAGCCATCAGCGACATTCACGATTTCTCCAAGCGTCTCTTGGGCATTTATGAAATCATCGTCGATGCTCTTGTAGGCGACGAAACCATCGATCTCAAAAAGCTCGAACGTCAACGTGCCGACATCTTCGACCTTCGCGACGAAATGTTCAACGCCCACCTCAAGCGCGTGCGCAAGGGTAAATGCGAAGCCGTGCTCACCGCCGGCTATGGCGAACTCCTGCAAGCCCTTGAAGCCATCGGCACCTGCTGCATCGACATGGCCGACCTCGTAGAAGAACAACACACCATCAAGCTCGCCGTAAAGAAGAACGGCGACAAAGAAGCCGCCCAAGAAATGGTCTAACGTATAGCAAAACGCCTCTGCCCAGCAGGGGCGTTTCAGCTTGTAGAAAAACCTAAAACGTGTATGTGAATAGAAAGATTTGAAGAATAGCATGAGCCTTCTCCACCTGGGGAGAAGGTGGCGGCGTAGCCGACGGATGAGGGGTATGAGCGGAGCGAATAATCGATTTAGCTGCAAAGTACGGTGAAAACACACCCTCATCCGAGTTTTCTTTCGCCCTGCTACAGAAAACCCACTAATTCCGACGCGAAGCTAGTACCCGAAGGGTGCCCCTCAAGGGGGAAGGCTTCACGAATGCAAACACGCCTATGCTGAAAATATACCTTTATCGATAGTCTGCATAATAATCCCTCCGTAATATCTAATAAGGATAAGTATATCATTTTACGGTTGGCATAAAAAATAGACCTCGTGGAAACGGGGTCTATTTTGTTAACTTAATGACATTGCCCGGACATAGCCTGCAAGGCCGCACTCTTCTCCGTGACAAGGTGGGAGGACGCCACAGCGTCCGCCAGCAGCTTCAGCAGTAAGAGCAGGCGGCGTTGGTCATTGTTCGTCATAGGCGCCTCCTTATACGGAGAAAGGGGGACGGCGAACCGCTCCCCTCTCCTTTGCTCTCAATGATTCACTTTTCTGCGTACTGCTCACAAAACCGCATAAGCATAGCCGCCGCCTGCGCTCTTGTGGCCTGCCCCTGCGGGGAGAGGAGTCTCTCACTGGTGCCACTTACAATGCCCGTAGCATTGGCCCAGTCCATGGCCTCAAGCGCATAAGAGGAAATCTGGCCGTAGTCCGCATATTCCCGGATGGCCATGCCGCCCTGCGTGGTGTCATAGCCCTTATGCTGGGCGTAGCGGTACAGCATGACAGCCATCTGCTCCCTTGTGATGGGTTTATCCGGCCCGAATGTGTTATCGCCGTAGCCGTCCGCAATACCATTCATCCGCGCCCGGTAGACTGCCGTGGCATAGTAGGCGTTGGCATCCACGTCCTGGAAGGGATAGCCCAAGATCTCGTCCTTCATGTCGGGGCTTCCTGCCATACGCCAGAGGATGGTGACGATCATGCCCCGGCTGGTAGTGCCGTCTGGGCTGAAAGTGGTGCTGCTGGTGCCATTCATCAGACCGTTTTGGTAGACAAACTTCACATCACCAAAAAACCAGTCGCTTTCGGAAACATCGGTAAACGGATTCTCAAAGCCTGTACTTGGATTTTCTTCCCAGCCCGCATAAACCGTCGTGTTGCGGGTAAGGCGTATGCTTGTGATTTTTTCCGTCAAATTCTCGTCTGCATACCAGCCTATAAACTCGTAGCCCTCGCGGGTCGGCTTGTAATTCGAAAGGTCAATGGTCGAATACTCGGCGCGTCGGATAGAAGCAACCTCACTGCCGCCGTTGGTGTCAAAGGTCAGGCGGTAATAATCCGGCGTGGTGTCGCCGCTATTCACAGTAAGCGCAACCTTGTCAAACGCGCTGGCGTAGTCGGTCTTATAGTCGCCGTTGTACTGTTCGCTGAACACATATAGGGTATAGGTTCCGTCTGTAAGGCCGGTTGGAATGGTAACATTCACGGTTCCGCTTTCTGCGTCCGGCTTCGCTACTCTGCCATAATACTGTGTGCCATTTTTGTCCGCAAGGATAACGGAGATATATTCATTTGTTCCGGTAGCCGCCCCGGTGTAATTCAGCGTAACGGTATCGCCGGGCTTGCCGCTGGCAGTTGTTTCTGTAACGGCGAAATTGCGGCTATTATCCAAAAGCGTCAGCTTCCATTCGTTACCGTTATAATTGCCAATCTTATTCAGCCCCTCCGGCTTGCCGTTTGTGGCGGCAGATGTGAAGAGGACAGCGTTCAGATCTAAGTTAAAAGCGGGGCGAGCAGCCCGGGCAATTTCTACGCGGCAGTAGCCCACACCACTATTGGGGAAGACCGCGCCCGCTTGGTCCGTGCTGGAGGCGTCAGGCGAGCGGAGCCACCACACACTGGAGTTGCCGCCGACAGATTTCGCCGCCAGCCCCGGTGCTCCGTTATAACTTCCAACATAATCCGCAAGTTCCCGGACGGACAGGAAAAACATCTTATCGTTAGAGGTCAAGCTGCTTGCGCTCCAGCTATAAGGATAAGTATATAAGTTGCTCTCTCCATTGTCCGTCTTTGCAACACCCAGCATTGCGCCCTGCTCTGTCAGGGAAAAGTTTGATGAATTGGTTGCAAAAGTGCTGCACCATTTCTGCGCGTCGCTATACTGCCACGCATTCGGATTGGTCTGTCCATCACCGTCGTCGCTACCCCATGCGCTTTCAAACTGAACATTACTTGCGATCAGGTGCTCCGACAGCAAAAACATTCCGCTTGTTGCTCTATCGTTCGCCTTGTCTGCGTCAAGCACACGCCATTTGATGGGTGTTTCTCCGTTTTTACCGAAATAGATATAACTGTTTGGGGTGTAGTATTTACCGTTGCTGTCAGTGCTTTCAGTCGGGCCTTTTATCCCGCTTGTGCCCAGCATAATGGTTTTGTCGCCGTCCGCCGCAAACGCCGCTGTGGGCATAAGCCCTACAACAAGGCAGATCGCAAGCAACAAACTTAGTATTCTGCTTTTTGGTTTCATGGTCTGTCCTCCTGTCCTTTTCTTCATACCATTGATTTTATTCTATCGCGGGATTTTCTCCCGTACTATCCCTTTGTCCTCTTTTCGGGGCTTTCGTCAAGACGAAGTTCCCATATACCTTTGCTTCTATATGTGTTCAGCGCATAACTTTGCAGCTTTGCAACAAGAGTGAAGCGGAAACGCTTGGTTGATTTATCCGTTACGGTCATTATGTAAGAGCAGAGGTCTTTCGCTTTTGTGATGACCGATAATTCGCTTTGGCAAGCCGCCACAGCTTCACCCCGTTTCTTTCATTTTTTTGCATAACGGCTATACAAAGTAAATTATACACGAAGCTCCTTTGAAAAAACAGGGTAGATTGCAAGTCCAAGTTGAACAGTAAAAATTTTTGAGTACTGAACGAAATTTATTTAGAGAGCACTTAATGCTTTTTAAAGATGTTGTCATAATAATCCCCCCGTAATATCTAATAAGGATAAGTATATCATTTTACGGTTGGCATAAAAAATAGACCTCGTGGAAACGGGGTCTATTTTGTTAACTTAACGACATTGCCTTGGGAGGAGGCTAAGGCGTTTGCATACACGTTTTAGGTTTATCAACACAAAAAGGACCGTCAACAATCAAGTGGACGGTCCTTTTTTATACGTTTTTTATCCCCTCCAGGTGGATGGGGCGAAGAGTAGAATCAGTGGGACGATTTCTAAGCGGCCACAGACCATGGAGAAGGAAAAGACGAGCTTGGAAAAATCGCTGAAGTCGGCAAAGTTGCACTTGGGGCCTACAGAGGCGAGGCCTGGGCCGATGTTGTTGAAGGTGGCGGCCACGGAGCTGAAGGTGGTGGTAAAATCGAGATTTTCGAAGGAAATCAGCACCAAGAGCAAAATGAAGGTCCCTACATAAAGCAAGAAATAGAGGGAGATGTCGTTTTGCATACGCTCGCTGAGGCATTTGCTTTCGTAGCTCACCACGCTCACGCGGTTGGGGTTCACGGCAAGCTGGAATTTCTTTTTAATCATCTTGCAAAGGGCCATAATACGGCTGACCTTGAGCCCGCCGGCTGTAGAACCGGCGCAACCGCCGCAAAACATGAGCAGGAGGATGATCAGCTGGGTAAATTGTGGCCAAAGGGTGAAGTCCACAGTGCCAAAGCCTGTGGTGGTGATGATGGTCGATACCGTAAAGAAGGCATCCTTGAGGCAGGTGGCCAAGGCGCCGTCGTATAGGGTATAGGTAGAAAGGGTGAGGGCCAAAATGGCAAAGGTGACAATCCCTAGATACCATCTGAGCTCCTCGCTTCTTAAAAAAGCCGAAGGCTTGCCTTTTAAGGCATAAAAGTAAATGTTAAAGTTGATCCCAAAAAGAAGCATCCCAATAGAGAGCACCACTTCAATGAGGGGCGAGTTGAAGGCCGCTACAGAATCGTTGTAGTTACTAAAGCCGCCAGTTCCGGCTGTGCCAAAGGCGTGGATGATGGCATCAAAGGCATTCATGCCACAAAGCATCAGCACCACAAAGAGCACAAAGGTGAAGAGGGCGTAAATAATGTAGAAGTTGCGGGCAACCTCACCAACGTGGCTCATGACTTTTTCAAAGGATGGGCCAGGCATTTCTGTTTTCATAAGCTGCACATTTTCGCTCTTGGCGTGAGGGAGTAGGGCAATGGAAAAAACCAATACCCCCATCCCACCAATAAAGTGGCTAAAGCTGCGCCAAAAGAGCAGGGAGTGGGGCAGCGCCTCCACATCGGTCAGAATGGAAGAGCCTGTGGTGGTAAAGCCCGAAGCGCTTTCAAAAATGGCATCTACAAGAGAAGGAATGCCGCCAGAAAGGTAAAAAGGCAGGGCCCCAAAAAAGACCATCAAGGTCCATGTAAGGCCGGTGATGGCGATGGACTCGCGCACACGAATGCGGATGTTTTTTGGTCTACGGAAGGAAACCAGCCGGCCAAAAATCACCGTAATCAACATCGCCTGCAAGATGGCCGAGCGCACATGAAGGCTCTCATCATAATACATAGAAAGGCCTAGAGGGAGAATCATCATAGAGCCAATAATCATCACCACAAGGCCAGAAAAATAAAATACAACGTGTTTGTTCACAGCCCCTACCTCACTAAAATATCGTCAATAGAGCGCAGGCCGTGGTGGGTGGTGGTGATGATGATGTCATCGCCAGCGCTCAAGACGTCCTTCCCACTAGGGAGCACAGGCTTGTTGTTGTGGAAAATAGCAGCAATCAGGATGTTGTCCTTGAGGGAAAGCTCCGAAAGAGGAATGCCAATCACGCGCGCATCCTCCGGCACCTTGATTTGAAGCGCTTCCACCTGGTTATCAATCATACGGAAGAGGGCTTCCACGTCTTTGCCGGCGGCATTGTCCACCGCGCGGGTGAGGCGGATGATGGTGTCGGCGATGATGTTTGGCGTGGTGATGGTTGCGCTTGGACGGTTTGGCCCCAAAATGGCCAAAAATTGCGGATGGCTCAGCTTGGCAATGGTGCGTTCAATACCGTATTTGCGCGCATACATAGAAATAAGGAGATTTTCCTCGTCAATACCGGTAAGGGCCACAAAACAATCGAAGCTTTCAAGGCCTTCCTCCTCGAGGACCTTGTAATTGCTTCCATCGGCCAGAACCACCTCACAGCCCGGGTGCAAGGCCGCGAGCTTTTGGGCACGGTCGAGTTGGTTTTCGAGGACCTTCACGCGAAGATGGGCGTTGGTGGCCTCGATTTCCTGCAAAAGGTAGTGGGTCAGGCGGCCACCGCCAATAATCATCAGCGAGCGTGGGCGCATGTTGAGGGTCTTTGGTGTGTTTTGTTTGTAAAAAGATAGAATTTCGTCGCTCGAGCCGGAAATGTGCAAAACATCGCCACCAGCCAAAACAAAGCTACCATTAGGGATGATGGCACGGCCGTCGCGCTCTACAATGCACACCAAAACGTGCTTTCTAAAGTGCTGTTGAAATTCCATAAGGGTGAGCCCCACAAGCTGCGAGTCAGGTTCTAGGGTGTATTCGGCAATGTTGACCTTCCCGCCCAAAAAAGATTCCACGCTCGTGGCCGATGGAAAACGCAAAAGGCTCATGATTTGGTGGGCCGATTCGTCTTCGGGGTTGATGATGGCGTCGATACCAACGCTCTCGCGCATGAACTCCTTATGGTTGTTGTATTCATGATCGCGCACGCGGGCGATGGTGTACTTGGCGCCAAGATTTTTGGCCAATACACAGGCAATCATATTGATTTCGTCCGACGCCGTTACAGCAATAAACACGTCGGCGCGCGGCGTGCCCGATTCTACGAGGGTGTCGTAATCAACGCCAGAACCGGCAATGCCAGAAATATCCGCCTGATTGATGAGGCTTTCTAAAACGACTTGGTTTCTCTCTATAGCAATGACTTCGTGTTCCTTGGCCATTTCGCGGCAAATGACAGAGCCAATTTTGCCTGTGCCAACAACCACAACATACATTTTGACTTCCTCCTTGATGAATGGACATAATGCCTAGTAAGGGTACTGCTAAATAGAGAAAATTGCAAGGCTTTTTACAGCATTGTAAAGTCTTATTTGTTTAAAAGATGTTCGTAGTAGCTTTCTAGCTGCTGGATGATGTCGGCCTCCACCTCTGAGAGGGCTTGGTCCTTTGGATAGGTGAGATAATGCACCAAATTGACCGGCGCACATTCTAGGTTCACACATTTTAAAAGGCCCGAGGTAAAAAGCGGATTGGTGCGCGCGCTCAGTTTGGAGGTGACACCAATGCCATCGGTCAAATACACATACTGGGTCAAGGCGCTGGCGTCTTCAAACACAAGATGCTTTGGCAAATCGCACCAACGGCTCTGGCTCTTGATGAAGCCTGTGTCCAAAAGCTCGCGTGGCACACTGAGCATGGCCCCTTCTGGCAAATGGCCCAAGCTTGTTTGCTCAAGGGCCTGAAAACGACCGCTGGCCTTCACAAAAAGGCAGAGGTTGTCGTTAAATTGCGGCATCAGGCGCAAATTGAGGTTCGACGCATAGTCGCGGTGACGGCTGAGGTTAAAATCCACCGCACAGGAAAGGCCAATGGACGCACGGTTTTCGGCAATATCGTGGGCCACATCGCTCATAGAGCCGCGGCGAATGGTAAAAGACGCATCGGGAAACACATCGCGGGTGTGAGAGAGGGCGTTGTTTAAGGCGTCGAAAGTAAAGGAAGTGGCTTCAAGGTCAATATGGGCATTGACCGAGGTTGCAACGCCAGCCTTCTTCTTAATGTCGTAGTAATTGTCCACCGTTTGCTCCGCAAGGGGCAAAATTTCGCGGCCAAAGCTGGTGAGCTCCATCCCGCGGCGGGTGCGGCGGAAAATAGGGCGGCCCACCTCCTTTTCTAAGGCGGCAATGGCTGCAGAGAGGGTTGGTTGTCCAACATTTATTTTATTGGCAGTTAGCGACAAAGAGCCATAATTGGCCACAAGCAGCACGTATTCTAACTGTTCGATTCTCATAGGTACACTCCTCATTGTAGCATTACCTCTTATTATAAAGTAGGTCGCGTGGGATTAATAGGCGTGCACAGCAGAAAAAAATGGTAGCATCCCCTGCCTTGCTAAAAGTCTATGCGTCGAGTACAATAGAACTTATATATGCACGCTTTTTATCAACGGAGGAGGGGACCACCATGATAGAAGCTTTAGATTTTTTGCGTCAAATGGATTTTTTGGGCGTTTTTACGCGTCTTACCTTGGCCATGGTTTTGGGCGGCCTTGTAGGCTTTGACCGCGAGCGCATGATGCGGCCAAAGGGGCTCGCGGGTTTTCGTACCTATATGCTCGTGTGCACCGCTGCAGCCCTCACCATGATTATTAGCCAGTACGAATACACCATGATATCCACCGCTTGGAGCGACAGCGCCCGTGCCATTGGCGTGAAAGTTGACGTGTCGCGCCTGGGTGCTCAGGTGATTAATGGCATAGGCTTTTTGGGCGCTGGCACCATCATCATTACAAAGGACGAAAAGGTGCGCGGCCTCACCACCGCCGCCGGCCTCTGGGCCTCTGCCTGCACAGGCCTCGCCATCGGCGCCGGCTTCTATGAATGCGGCGTTTTGGCCGTTGGGCTCATCTTGCTTTCCATGTATGTGTTTAGCGACGTCAAGATGAAAATTCTGCGCCGTTCACGCTTTGTTAGCCTCTATTTGGAAGTCGATTCTATGGCCGATTTGGGCGATGTGATTCTCACCTTGCGCGCCCACGGCATAGAGCTTTTAGAAATGAACATCGACGAGCGCCATGCCAAGGTCAATCGTTACCGCGTAGAGGCAGAAATTGTCACCCAGCTCCCAGCCGATATGGATGCCGGGTATATGATCAGCAACGTTGCCAAGCTGGAGCGCGTCAACCACGTGCATGAAATATAAGGAGGGCAGGATGTTAGATATATTTTCCGATTTGCGCAATTTCACCATGCTGAGCGTTACCCTGCGCCTTATTTTGGCCGTAGCCTGCGGTGGCCTAATAGGCATGGAACGCACCATTCATCGCCAATCCGCCGGCTTGCGCACCCATATTTTGGTGTGCCTAGGTGCCACCATCACCATGATGACCGGCCAATACCTCTATCTTTATATGGGCTATTTTACAGACATGACCCGCCTGGGTGCCCAGGTTATTGCCGGCATAGGCTTTTTGGGCGCCGGCACCATTGTCGCCAGCCGACAAAGAGTCAAGGGCCTCACCACTGCCGCCGGCCTTTGGGCCTCCGCTGTCATCGGCCTCGCCGTTGGGGCCGGCTTTTTTGAAGGTGCCATCATCACCACCATCATGGTAGAAATCATCCTCGCCCTCTTTATCAAGCTCGAGCGCTTTCTCGTGCGCCGCACTGCAGCCGTGCGCGTGTTTATGGAATACAACCGCAACGAAGCCCTCGACGAAGTCGTCTTCTTTTGCCACAGCGACGGCCGCGCCACCATCACCAACCTAGAAATCAACCGCCCAAAGGAGCCAAAAAACGTCGCCATCGCCATGTTCACCGTGCGCCTCTCCCGCGACATCAAGCCCCAAGAGCTCATCCACGCCATCCTAGCCATCGATGGCGTCATCCTAGCCGAGCTCGTGTAAAAATTTGACAAGAAATTTGCTTAATATGCTTGCAAAGGTCATGTTAATGTGATATAGTTAAATCACTGAAAGAGATAAAACAAATCTACTAAATAACACAAATTTGAAAGTGAGGAACTTTATTATGAAGACTTATGTATGTGATGCTTGCGGTTATGTTTACGATCCAGCTGTTGGCGATGAAGACAACGGCGTAGCTCCTGGTACTGCTTTCGAAGATTTGCCAGAAGACTGGGTATGCCCACTCTGCGGCCTCGGCAAAGACCAATTCTCCGCTGAATAATAAATAAAACCAAAGCCCTGCGACCAAGTGGTGTGCTTCCCGTCAATAGAACAGTGAAATAATATAAAATTTTTATGCTGCCAAAGGCTCTGCTTTTGGCAGTTTTTATTTATGCTGCAAGTGCTTGTTGGTGCTTTTCGAATGGCGTTAATACACCTAGCTTGCGTTGCAAGCGTCTTGTGTTGTAATAAACGATATAGTCTTCAATCATCTTGACAAGGTTTGCTTTAGATGTGAATCGTTTGCCGTAATAGCGTTCTCGCTTGAGCATCCCCCAAAATCCTTCCATCGGTCCATTGTCAATGCATTTTCCTACACGTGACATGCTTTGTTTCATCTTTGCTTTTTC
>CAKQDL010000050.1 GCA_934229395.1 uncultured Peptococcaceae bacterium
GTCGATTATCGCTTGCTGAACTGCGGAGCGCGACGAGCTGCTTTGAGACCGTACTTCTTACGTTCTTTCATACGTGGATCACGGGTCAAGAAACCAGCGCGCTTAAGAGCTGGACGGTATTCTGGATCTGCTTGCAAGAGAGCGCGAGCGATACCGTGACGGATAGCACCTGCTTGACCAGAGGTACCGCCACCAGTAGCGTTTACCTTTACGTCAAAACGACCAGCGGTTTCGGTCAATTCGAGTGGTTGCATCACGATCATTTCAAGGGTCTTCTTGCCGAAGTATTCAGCCATGTCCTTGCCATTGATGATGACATTACCATTGCCTGGTACCAAGCGTACGCGTGCAACGGAAGATTTGCGGCGGCCAGTGCCATAATATTGAATATCTGCCATAGTGGGTTATCCTCCTTCTTAGATTTCGTAAACTTCTGGTTGCTGAGCAGCATGTGGATGTTCAGCACCTGCGTAAACTTTTAACTTGCGGAACATTTGACGGCCAAGTCTGTTGTGTGGAAGCATGCCTTTGATAGCGCGTTCCATAACGAATACTGGCTTGGTTTGCATCATATCGCCGTAGGTTTGTTCTCTAAGACCACCTGGATAACCGCTGTGGTGATAGTATTTCTTTTGAAGGTTCTTGTTACCGGTCAAAACGATGTCTTGAGCATTGATAACAATAACGAAATCCCCGCAATCTACGTTAGGGGTATAGGTTGGTTTGTGCTTGCCTCTCAAAATATGAGCTGCTTGAGTCGCTACGCGACCAAGTGGCTTACCTGCAGCGTCGATGACAAACCATTTTCTGTCAACTTCGCCAGCTTTTGCCATAAAAGTTGTGCTACGCATGTAACATCCTCCTTAAATCTCGGTATCTTCATTATGAATAATTGTACAATAAATTAATTGATGTATGTACCCACAATGTGATCCGGGGCTCTGGATCTGTTACTGTGTTAACCATACCCGCTTATTATAAGCATTTTAGGCCGTGCTTGTCAATGACTTTTTGTGTGTTTTACAAGATTTTTCCACAGCCTGTGCATTAGTCGTTTTCTCCTGTCTATAACGCAAGCAGCCCCTGCTTTTGCAAGCAAGGGCTGGCTTTTTTTACTTTGCTAAGTCTTGGATGTATTTTTCTACACGCGCAACGGTTTTTTCTTCGCCTAGGATTTGCTGGATGCTCCATACGTCTGGGGAGTTGCGGCGGCCTGTGATGGCTAGACGGATAACGGTGGATACGTCACCAACGTGGCCCTTGTAGGCTTCTGGGTTCTTCTTGTAATCCTTTGGACGAACAGCATAACCGCGTTCTTCGGTGATGGTGCGGATTTTGTTGAACCAGGCTTCGTTGTCGTCGCTGTGGTCATAGCTTGCGAGGTAGTCGCGCAAGATGGCTTGGGCTTCGTCTGCTGGAATGTTTTCTAGCGGTGCGTCTTCTTGGGTGAACCATGCATCAAAGAAGTACTTGGTGAAAGCTACAATTTGTTCTGCATTCACAAGGTCCTTGCGTGGCTTTTTGCCGTCGCGGCCAATGGCCAAAAGACGAACGAGATCTTCACGCTGTGGTGCAATGACGGCGTGCACTTCTGGTTGGTATTTTTCGGCCCAAGCAATAACAAAATCGGCAATTTCTTCTTCGCTCAAATGTACAAGGGTTTCCTTGCAGATGTCTTCGAGCTTAACCATGTCAAAAAGGGCGCCACTGGTAGCCATTTTATCGAGATGCACTGGGAACTCTTCGAGAGCTGTTTCTGGATTGGCCAAGCGCCATTCTTCGTAGTCGGAATTGAGCAGGGTCATGATGTACTCACGCACGGCTTGTGGAAAATAGCCTTTTTCTTCGTAGAAGGCGAGGGCCATTTCTGGATCCTTACGCTTAGAAAGCTTGCGGCGGGTGCCGTTTTCGTCAATCTTCATAAGGTGAGCGGTGTGGCAATATACTGGATGCTCCCAACCCAAGGTTTCAAAAAGCTCGATGTGGAACGGAAGGGTTGCGAGCCATTCTTCGCCGCGTACCACGTGGGTAATACGCATGAAGTGGTCATCGACCACGTGGGCAAAGTGGTAGGTTGGCACGCCATTGGTTTTTAAAAGAACGAAGTCTTGGTTGTTTGGATGGATGGTGACATGGCCACGGATGCCATCTGGGATGGCGATGGCTTCGTCTGGCTTGGCGCTGCTTCTAAGGCGCAGGGTCCAAGGAAGGCCAGCATCGAGCTTGGCGCGGATGTCGTCCATGGTGAGCTTACGGTCGATGGCCCATTCGCCATAGTAACCGGTGGTAAGCTTTTGCGCTTCTTGCTTGGCGCGAATATCACTAAGCTCTTCTTCTGTAGCGAAGGATGGGTAAGCCTTACCTTGGGCTACGAGGCTTTTTGCAATCACGTGGTAAATATCCACGCGTTCGCTTTGATGGTATGGGGCATAATTGCCCTTGTCGCCTTCTAGGGTCACGCCTTCATCAAAATGAATGCCAAAATATTCAAGGGCGCGAATAATCATGGCTTCGGCACCTTCTACCTTGCGCTTGTCGTCGGTGTCTTCGATACGCAAAAGGAAGCTGCCACCGCTTTGGTGCGCCATACGTTCGTCAATGAGGGCACCGTAAAGGTTGCCAATGTGGATAAAGCCTGTTGGGCTTGGGCCAAGGCGGGTAATCATGGCACCTTCTGCACGTTCACGCTGTGGATAACGTGCTTCTAGGTCGCTTATGGTGTCTTTTACATCTGGAAAGAGCCAATCGGCCAGTTGTTCAAAATTCATGGGTTCCTCCTTATTTAAAAAGGCGCCAGGCGCCATTTCTCTCATGCAATCCCTTCTATTATAAATTTCTCTTCTCTCCTTGTAAAGCGCTTGCAGGGATTATCCCAAACTAGACAAAATTCTAATGTGTTTGTTGTGGCGCGCATATTTTGAGCGTACAATACCCTTAACGAAAGGAGAATACACTATGTCTGCTTACGAACCTCTTTTATTTTTTGCTGCCTTCTTTTTTATCTATGCCTTTGCGGGCTGGTGCACCGAGGTGGCCTTTCATGCGCTCACGGTGGGCAATTTTGTCAACCGCGGGATGCTTGTGGGGCCTGTGTGTCCTATTTATGGCTTCGGCATGCTGCTTCTTATTTGGCTCACGGAGCCCTTTATAGACAGCTGGCTGTGGACCTTTGTGGCCTCTATGGTACTTTGCTCTGTTTTGGAGCTACTCGCCGGTCTTGCGCTGCGCTGGATATTCCGCGCCCAATGGTGGGATTACTCTGACGAGCCCTTTAACATTGCTGGCTTTATCTGCCTACGTTTTTCTATTTACTGGGGCTTCGGTGGCGCCTTTTTAACCAAGGTGATTCATCCAACGGTGGCCCACCTTGTAGGTTGGCTGCCTCTGTGGCTTGTGGCCGTTTTTGTAGCCCTTGCAGCCATTGTGATGCTCTTTGACCTTGTAATTACCGTGCGTGGGCTTTTGCATTTCAAACGTCAGCACGAGCTGCTTTTTGATATTGAAGCGCAGATGCGCGCAACCAGCGCCGAAATTGGCACCAACGTGACCGATTGGACCCTAGATGTCGCCGAGCGTCTAGAGCCTGTCGAAAAGAAGCTTCGCGCCCTCCAAGAAGCTGGCGAGGACAACCTAGACGATGCCAAGGATGCCCTAGAGGCCTTGTTTGACGAGCTCGAGGATGCACAAGCCAAGCGTGTGCAAAGGCAGGAAGCGCGCTTGCAAAATTACGTGGAGCACTTCACCGAAGTGCAGGAGGAACGCGAAGCCCGTTCTCTCAAGCGCCTGCATGAACTAAAAGCACGTCTAGAAGCCCTCGACGAAAAGCGTTCCTCCCTCACCACCAACCGCCCATTTACCGAAAATCGCCTGCGCAAAGCCTTCCCTCATTTAAAATGGATGGACAAAAAATAACCGACAGCCAATTAGGTATGTTCACTTCGCAAATATTTCCCCCTCATCACTCATCACTTCCCCCTACGCTTCAGTGTTGCCAGCTTCCCCCAAAAGGGCGGTGAAGCCTAAGATGAAGAATAAAAAAAGTAGCGCCTTGTCCGCACATTTTGCGAACAAGACGCTGTTTTTATAGGCCAAGCTTATGCAGCGTAAGCGCTAGCTTTATTTGAAAATAACTGTAGTCATCGCCTAGGGCGTCTTTGACAGGGGTGAGCTTGCCGCTTTGGTCATGTTTAGCCACGCTTATGATGGTTTCGGCCTCTTCCTTGCTCAGCCATTTTGCGGTGTCGATACGCTCGCCTTGCTCGATGAGCTTACAAATGTGGCCTTCGATGGTGTTTTCGCTTAGACGGCGTTCACGCGCAATGGCCTCTAGGCTCATGCCTTGGCGCAAGAGCTCCAATGTACGCGATTCTGTGGTGCGCTTTACCCCAGTTTCTGTGCGCTTGGCTGGCACAGCTTCAACCGAGGCAAGGTTTTTGTCGCGCGTTTTTTCTACGTCTATATGATGCGCCTCTATGTATTTGTTCACCGCGGTGATAAAAGGCTCACCAAAGCGCGCTAATTTTGTTTCACCCACCCCACTCACCTGGCGCATTTCCTCTTCATTTCGCGGAAGCTTCGCCGCCATATCAATGAGGGTACGATCTGAAAAAACCATGTACGCTGGCGTATGAATGGTTGCGGCAATATCGGCGCGCACCTGTCTGAGCAGCTGGAAGAGGGTTTCGTCGTAGGACAAAATATTTTCCACACTTTGTGATAAACGGTGGGCTTTTTCCTCCTTGAGAGGCTTATTGATAGCCATTTTTTCTTTGCCACTCAAGATTTTTTTGCTTTCCTCGGTAAGCTTTAGGATGGATTGAAAATTATTTTCCCCAACCACACACAAATACCCCTCTGCCACAAGGAGTGAAATGATATCGCGAATGTCCTTGTCTGTGTACTCACGCATGATGCCGTAGGTTGAAAGCTGGTTAAGGCGAAAATCGCGGATAAAGCTGGTGTCGTGGCCGCGCAACACATCCACGACCTTGCCGGCGCCGTAGCGTTGGCCCATGCGTGCAATGCAGGAGAGGATTTTTTGCGCCTCTACGGTGCAATCTGTGACCTTCATGGTGCCATCGCAAATGGAGCAATGCTCGCATTTTTTCCACGCTGGCGTTTCGCCAAAATAATGGAGGATAAAATGACGCAGGCAATTGCCTGTGTTGCAATAGCTCACCATGGTTTGCAAGTTGGCCTGAGCGTTTGGCGCTGTGCTGTCCTTGATATGGAGGGCGTTGATCATGATGTCTTGAGGAGAAAAAAGCAAAATGGCATCGGCTGGCGCACCGTCGCGCCCTGCACGCCCTGCTTCTTGATAATAGCTTTCCAAATCCTTTGGCATATTGTAATGGATGACGCTGCGCACATCGGGCTTATCAATGCCCATACCAAAGGCGTTGGTGGCCACCATAATTGGCGCGCGGTCATAGATAAAATCGTCCTGATGGCGTGCGCGCGTTTCCCCGTCGAGCCCTGCATGGTAATAGGTGACCTTATAGCGATGATCTTTGAGAAAATGATAGACAGTTTCCACGTTTTTTCTTGTGGAGCAATAGATGATGGCCGAAGCGTTTTCATCCAAAAGCTTTAGAAGCTCGCGGCGCTTGTCCTTTGGCTTGCGCACCGAAAAATACAAATTGGCACGGTCGAAGCTGGCCACGTAGCGAAACGGATTGTCGAGCGAAAGCTGGGTAACAATGTCCTCCTGCACCTGGGCCGTGGCTGTGGCCGTGAGGGCAGCAAAAACAGGACGCTTGCCCAAGGCATCCACAAAGGCGCGAATGCGCATATAGCTTGGACGAAAATCATGGCCCCATCGGCTCACGCAGTGGGCCTCATCCACCGCCACCATGGTAATAGACAGTCCCGCTAGCACTGAGCGGAAATAATCGTTTTCGAGGCGCTCTGGCGCCACATAAAGCAAATCCAATTCACCTGCGCGCGCCCTGCGAAGGGTTTGGTTAAATTCTTCATTGGTGGTGGCGCTGTTGATATAGCCTGCGCGCACGCCCATTTCAATGAGCCCATCGACCTGATCCTTCATCAAAGAAATGAGCGGCGAAATAACCAAGGTCAGCCCCGGCATACAAATGGCTGGAATTTGGTAGCACACCGATTTACCGCCACCAGTTGGCAAGATGGCCAGGGTGTCGCGCCCACTCATGAGCGCCTCAATAATCTCCCTTTGCCCCGCGCGAAAACTGTCGTAGCCAAAATATTTTTTCAATGCCTCCTGCACGTCCATGAACCAACCTCCTTTTGTTTGTGCTCTCATTATAGCACGTAACACCAAAGATTATAACGCTAATTCCATTTGAGCCTTGACATCATCGGCCTTTTGGCCTAGACTAGCTAATATACAGAAATTTTTGATAGAGGTCGCGAAACAAATCAGTCCCTGGAAGGAGCACGCAGCGTGTGTTGAGAACCAGCAAAAGGGTGTTTCGCCGAAGTAGGTTGCGCGCTGTGCGCTGCCGCTGGGCGTAGACTGAACAAGCCTACGACTGTCATCTAAGGATGGGGAGCTATCGCAATGAATCGACTATTAGCGACGATTGCCCCACATGCATCGCCGCTTTTTTCATTTCACGGACTCACCCGCACAATTTAAGGAGGAAATTATTATGTCAATCTTTACCGGCGCAGGTTGCGCAATCGTCACCCCATTTACTGCTGAAGGCGCTGTGGATTATCCAGCCCTCGAACGTCTTCTTGATTTCCAAATTGATAACGGTACCGATGCCATCATCATCTGCGGCACCACTGGTGAATCCTCAACCTTGAGTGAAGAAGAACACTCCAAGGTCATCGCTCACACCATCAACTATGTAAACCATCGTGTGCCTGTCATCGCCGGCACTGGCTCCAACGATACCCAAACAGCCATCATGCTTTCTAAGCAAGCCGAAGAAGACGGCGCCGATGCTGTTCTCGTTGTAACCCCTTACTACAACAAGGCAACCCAAAACGGCCTCAAGATGCACTACAAGCTCATTGCTGAAGCCATCAACATTCCAATGATTCTTTACAACGTACCTAGCCGCACCGGCTGCAACATCCAGCCAGAAACTGCTGTTTGGCTTGCTCGCAACATTGAAAACATCGTCGCCATCAAAGAAGCCACTGGTAACATCAGCCAAATTGGCCATCTCTTCGCTATTGCTGGTGGCGATATCGACGTTTATTCCGGCAACGACGACCAAATCGTGCCAATTCTTTCCTTGGGCGGCAAGGGTGTCATCTCCGTGCTTTCCAACATTGCGCCTAAGCAAACCCACGATATGGTACAAAACTACCTCGATGGCGATGTAAAGGCTGCAGCCAAGGGTCAGCTCGATGCCATGAACCTCGTTAACGCTCTCTTCTGCGAAGTCAACCCTATCCCTGTAAAGAAAGCTGTTGAGCTTATGGGTCTTTGCGGCGGCAACGTACGTCTTCCACTCACCGAAATTGAAGCAGCCAACGCAGAACGCCTAGCAAACGCTATGCGTGACTACGGCCTACTCAAATAATAAAGAATGTTTGCTTCACAAACCCATTCCTCCTCATCAGTCATCACTTTCGCTTTCGCTTCAGTGCTGCCAGCTTCTCCCCCAAAAGGGTGGGGAAGCCAGAGAGGAATCATCCAAGCTAAAAAAGCACCAACGTTTCTGCATCGATGCAAAAGCGTTGGTGCTCTTTTTATTTTTCGTAAATCATTTCGTAGAGCTTGCGGCGCACCTCGTCGTCGAGCTGTGCGTCTAAGGGATTGGTGATTTGCGGCACCTTTTGGGCGCGTTTGCGCTGCGCTTCTTTTTGGCCCATTACCATATTAAAAAGCTCCATGGCACTGATGCGCAGCCCGCCTTGGGCAAGGACGGTTTCCTGCTCGAGGCGGTCACTTGTGGCCACATATATTTTTTGGTGCTTCGGCAGACAAGCCACCAAGCGTTCAATGGCCATGTCGGCTGTGACGCCCTCGGCGGTGAAGAGAATTTCTATAAAGGGATTTTCTATCACGCTGCCGCGGTTGCCCTTCACGCGCCACCCGTCAAACACGAGCACCGTCTGATAGCCGCTCGACACGGCAAACTCGCTCATATAATCAATAAGCTTTTTTCTTGCTTCCTCAAGAGAGGCGCCATCGCGCAGCTCTATAAGCTCTGGCCAGGCGCCGATGATGTTATACCCATCAACAAAAAGATAGGTTTTCATGGCTTAGCCCTCCATGCGGCGGGCAACCTCCGATAACACAATGCCACAGGCAACGGATGCGTTCAAGGAATTGATTTTTCCCTTCATTGGAATGGCAACAGTGAAATCACATTGAGAAGCCACGAGCTGACGCATACCCTGTCCTTCGCTGCCGATAACAATGGCCAACGGTCCACTAAGTGGTGCCTTGTAAATGTTTTGCCCGTCCATTGCTGTACCACATACCCAAAGGCCTTCCTTCTTGAGGGCCTTGAGGGTTTGGTTGATGTTGCTCACGCGTGCTACTGGCACATATTGCACAGCACCAGCTGCAGATTTTGCCACAGTGCCGGTAAGGCTTACGGCGCGGCGCTTTGGAATAATCACCCCATGGGCACCAAAGGCGTCGGCATTACGCAAAATAGCGCCGAGGTTGTGCGGATCTTCAATTTCGTCAAGAACAAGAATGAGTGGCGCCTCACCCTTTGCGCGTGCACGTTCTAAAATATCGTCTACTTCCACGTAATCGGCTTCAGCCACAGAGGCATACACGCCTTGGTGGTTTTCGCCAGGGAAAAGGCTGTCGAGCTTTTTGCGTTCTACCTGTGCCACTGGGATTTGGCGCTCGCGTGCTAGGGTGTAGATGTCGTCAATGACCTTGTGCTTGGCACCCTTTACAATATAAATACGGTTGATTTCAACGCCACTTTTGAGGGCCTCAACCACAGGGTTTCTTCCGTAAATTTCACTCATTCTCTATATCCTCCAATTTTTTCGGATTCATGTTTGTATATTTGCAGAAGCGAAGGGTTTTGCCCTTTTCTTCTATGGTATCAATCATTTCTTGCTTATGCCAGTTGGATAACTCATCTAGGTTCGGGAAATAGGCCTCTGCACCTTCATAGCTGTAGTCGATGTGGGTCACAAAGCCGCTTTCACACACGTCCAACAAGCGCTTGTATAGGCTTGCACCACCCACCAAGAACACATCCTTGCGGCCCAAGCTTTTTAAATAGGCAGCGAACTCTGCCAAAGAATGCACAAGCACCACACCCTCTGGCGCGCTGTAATCGCGATTGGTTGTGAGCACCACGTTCAAACGGTTTGGCAAGGGACGGCAGCCTGGGAAGGATTCCAAGGTTTTACGCCCCATCACAATCACATGGCCTTCGGTTTGACGTTTAAAAAAGGCCAAATCCTTTGGCAAATGGTCGAGCATACCGCCGCCCTTGCCAATGCCCCAGTTGTTATCCACAGCTACAATAAAGTTCATAAAGCCCTCCTATTCTGCTACAGGAATGCGCACATCCAGTGGCCAAAATTCATAACCTTCGAGCCTCACATCATCCACTGTAAAATCGTAAAAATCCTTCACGTCTGGGTTTAGGCTGAAGCGCGGTGCCGCAAAGCCTTCACGCTTAATGATTTCTTCCACAATCGGCACGTGGCGGTCGTAAATATGGGCATCGGCAATCACGTGCACCAATTCCCCCACCTCAAGGCCCGACACCTGTGCAAACATATGCACAAGCACAGCGTATTGCGCCACATTCCAGTTGTTGGCCGTGAGCATATCCTGGCTGCGCTGGTTTAAGATGGCATTGAGCTTACCAGCGCTGACGTTAAAGGTCATGCTATAGGCGCATGGATAGAGGTTCATCTCGCTCAAATCGTGATGGTTGTAGATGTTAGTCATAATGCGGCGGCTGTTTGGCGCATGCTTAAGGTCGTAAAGCACACGATCCACTTGGTCAAACTCGCCTTCGCGGTAGTGATGCTTGACGCCAAGCTGGTAGCCATAGGCCTTACCGATGGTGCCATCTTCACCAGCCCACGCGTCCCAAATGTGGCTGTTTAAATCCTTGATGGCGTTGGATTTTTTCTGCCAAATCCACAAAAGTTCGTCTACAGCGTTTTTGAGATTGGTTTTACGTAGGGTGATGATGGGAAACTCTTTGCTCAAATCGTAACGGTTGACCACACCAAAGCATTTGATGGTATGAGCTGGCGTGCCATCGCTCCAACGCGGACGCACCTCGTAATCGGTATCCCACACGCCATTTTCTAAAATATCGCGGATGTTTTGCTTAAATAGCTCGTCGGCTCTGCTCATGCGTTTTCTCCTTCCGTCATGTTCCAAAGAAGCTCAAAAGCCCACATGAGCCTTTCTTCGTCATCCATCAAGTACCAATAGCCCACCAAGGCCTCTACAGCCGTGGCGCGGCGGTAATCCTGCGGATTGGCGTGGCGTGGCACAATCCCCTTGGCGTTGCGCCCACGGTGTAAAACGCCTGTTTCTAGCTCATTTAGGGATGGTTCCAACGCTTCATACAAGGCCGATTGGGTGCGGTTGTTGACAAGACGCACGCAGCGCTTGTTGAGTTCGTGCGCATTGAGGCTTCTTTGCAGCATCATGGTGCGCACATAAATTTCATACACCGCATCACCCACAAAAGCCAGGGTAAGAGCCGGCATTTGTTCTGGGTGGTCGGTGCTTTTTTTGTACAAATCTAAAGCTTTATGCATTCATTTCCTCCAAAAGGCAGTTGGCGTAACTCGCCATGCCCAAGCCATCCCCCACAAAGCCAAGGCGCTCTGTGGTGGTGGCCTTTACATTTACTTGATCAATATCAATAGCCAAGGCAGCAGCAATGTTGGCACGCATGGCCTCAATGTGTGGCGCCATTTTTGGCTTTTGGGCGCAAATAAGGGCATCTAAATTGTGCACCACATAGCCCTTTTCGGCGATTTTATCGCGGCAGGCAGCAAGTAGCATCATGCTATCTGCACCCTTATAGGCAGGGTCTGTATCTGGAAAATGGCGGCCAATATCTCCCAAGGCCGCAGCCCCCAGCATAGCGTCCATAATGGCGTGCAAAAGCACATCTGCATCAGAATGGCCCAAGAGGCCCTTTTCGTAAGGAATTTCCACGCCACCTAAAATAAGCTTGCGCCCTTCTACCAATTGGTGCACATCATAACCAAATCCTACTCTCATTTTTGTGCCTCCCATTTCTCTTTCATATCGTTGGCCCATAAAAAATCGTCCTGCACTGTGAGCTTGCGTGCCATCAAATCGCCATCTACCATGCGCACGCGTTTGCCAGCCTCTTCATATAGAAGAGCATCGTCGGTAAACAGCTTGCCGCTTTCTTCCATTTGAAGATGCAGCGCCAATATTTCTTTGGCCATAAAGCATTGTGGCGTTTGCGCCGCCCTGAGGTCATCGCGTGGCGGTGTATCTACAATAAAGCCCTCGCTGTCCACGCGCTTAATGGTGTCGGTCACAGCCGTTCCCGGCACCACGCCTACGCCTTCACCTACAACATCTAGGATACGTGCAAGCATAGCTTTGGGCACAAAGGGACGGGCACCATCGTGAATGAGTACTTTTTCCCAAGCCTCAGGCATTGCTTTTAAGGCGTTGCGCACCGAATCCTGGCGTTCGCTTCCGCCTTCTACCAAGCATACGCGTGCGTCATCCACACCGCTGGCTGCGATGGCCGCTTTTGCAGCGTCCTCCTCGCCCTTTCGCACAACAACAATGAGCGCCTCGGCAGCTTGGGCCATGCTTTCAATGGCATAGCTCAAAACAGAGCGATTGTCAATTTGTAAATACTGCTTATTTATGCCAGCGTTCATGCGTTTTCCCATACCGCCAGCCAATACCACGGCACCAATCATAAGAAGGCCTCCTTGATTCCATTTGGATTTTATTATACCACAAACGAAAAAAAACAACCATCACCAGTTGGTCATGGTTGTTTGCGTTTTATTTGTTGCGCGCCTTTGTTAACGCCATAAATGCATCGGCCTTCTCGTACTCAGGCTTGGTCAAAAGGCTCACGCCCACATACACCAAAACCGAAAGGCCAACGCCCATCACAGCCTGCAGGGGAGATTGCTGCTCCCAAAAGGACGGCAGCGCCACGCCAAAGCTAATGAGCAAATTGTACGAGCAATAAAGGCAGCCCGCACACATCGAGGCCAAAGCACCTTTGGCGTTACCGCGGCGCCACACAAAACCAGCCAAAAGTGGCACAAAGGCACCGGTGGTGATGATGTCGGTTGCCATCCACGACACATCCAAAATAGAGCGCACACGCAAGGAAATCACCAAGGCCACAAGGGTTACAATGATGGTTGCCACGCGTGAAAAGCGCAAGCGCTCCTCTTCTGTATGGTGCTCTGGATACAAATCGAGGGCCAAGGTCATAGCACCCGTATTGATGAGGGAATCCATTGTGGACATAATGGCCGCGCTGATGCCCACAAACACCAACGAACCCAAAAGTGGCGGCATATACTGCATGGTAATGGCCGTTACCACACCGCCCTCTGGGAAGGTATCAAAAATAACCAAACCCGCCATCCCTGTGAGGACCACAATAAGGTAGAGCGGAATATAGGCAAAAAAGCTCATCATCGTCATTTTGCGCGCGTCGGTGTCGTTTTTCGCGGCAGAAATGCGCTGCCATACATTGGCCTGAATCATCCACGCGCAGCCAAAGGTAATCACAAAGGACATATATTTGCCAGCGCCTGCCGTCATACTCATATAATCTGTTTTGTCATTCGCCGCAGCCACTGTAGCAATGGCGCCCATGCCACCGGCTTCCTTCATGGCAATGAAAAAGACCATCAGCGCCGAGCACAAAAGAAACACAAACTGGATGATGTCTGTAAGCACCACGCCGCGGAAACCGCCAAAAATGGAATAAATAAGCACAATGCTCGTGCCCAAAAGCACCGCCCACTCGTAGCCTAGCCCCAAGTAGGTACCAAAAAAATCACCAATGCCCACCATTTGCGAGGCGGCCGAAAAGGTCATAAAGGCCAAAATAAGCACCGATAAACCCTTGGCCGTCGCCTTTGAGTAACGCGCTTGCATCATCTCGCCTTGGGTCAAAAAGCCCACACGACGGATGGCCTTGGCGCCTACAATCATCAAAAAGGTAGAAATGAGCACCGGCACGCCATAATACCAAAAGGCCCCGAGCCCGTCCTCATAAGCCAAGTCCGCTGTGGATAACGCGGAGCCCGCACCCCACCACGAGGCAATAAAGGTAAGAGAGAGGGCCCAAAACGGCAGGGACCGCCCTGCAAAGAAATAATCCAACACGTTTTGATTTCTTTTTTCCTTGCTCACCGCAAAAAGAAGCACCGCAAAATACGCCACCAAGGCAATGAACGAAAACAGTTGTAACTTCGTCATATCTTCACCACTTTTCTTAATTTCTTTTCTAAGAGTAAAGCGAAATGCGCCCCTTTGTAAAGTACGCACCTTGTGGTAACCAAACATGCCAACGAAAAAAGGGGCAGTCGGGAAATAGCGAAATCGCCCTTTTTTGGCATCAAAAAAGAACCTTCGCGCAGGAACAGGGATTG
>CAKQDL010000051.1 GCA_934229395.1 uncultured Peptococcaceae bacterium
ATCCCTGTTCCTGCGCGAAGGTTCTTTTTTGATGCCAAAAAAGGGCGATTTCGCTATTTCCCGACTGCCCCTTTGTAGAAATTGCGCAGATAGGTGAGGGCTGCGGTTTCTACGGGATTGAGCTGGAGCGGATTTTTGTAGAGTAAGAAGACAATGAGCTCGGTGGCATTGGCGTGCAGGGGCACCTTGACGATGTTTTGCCCGAGGTGCTGGTCGTTCCAATTATAAAACACGAAGCTCGGCGCAATGGCGGGCATATTGCCAAAGAGGACGAGGGATTTTAACAGTTCGTAGTTGTCGGTCACGTAGCGCTTTTTGAGATGGATAAAATCGTGGTAGAAAAAATTGTCGGTGGAGGTCATAAAAAGTTTTGAGATGGCCACAGGCGTTTGCGCAAGCGCTTCGAGGGTAAGGGCCTCCTTATGGGCCCAGGGGTGGTCCTTGTGCATATATACGTAAATAGAATCGGTATAGACAGGCTCGCAGATGAAATTTTGGTTTTCAGCGTTGGCCTTGATGTAGTGGTAGCTCAAGCTGCTCGCGGCGTTGATGCCAAGATGATGGCCCGAGGCCACAAGCTTTTGCAAGAGGGTTTCAGATTTTGTTTCTGACACGTAAACATTGATATCAGGAAAATTTTCCTGCATATAACGGCAGAGAGCGAGCATTGACGACACGCAGCCTGCTGGGTAGGAATAAACGTGGAGGGCCTTCACCGAGGACGAATAATCATCCTTGGCCGCTTCGATTTTGTTGTAGGAGGTGAGCATTTCCTCGGCAAAGGGGAGGATGTTTTCGCCAAAGCTTGTGAGAAAGGTGCCTTTGGCCGTGCGCAAAAAAAGCGGTGAGCGAAGCTCGTCTTCAAGGGCGCGGATGGAGCTGCTTAAGGTGGACTTGCCAATGAGGAGATTTTCTGACGCCTGGGAGAGAGAAGGGCACTGGGCAATCTCTAAAAAATGGCGAAGCTGATCAATACGCAAAACGGTTCATCCTTTCTGGGAGCGGGCTGCATTTATTTATTGAATTAAGGGCACTTATGCATCATCTGCAGTGTACAGTTTTTTTGAACGTTTGTCTACAATTTTAAATGCCTCCCATAAAACAAAAGGTCGGGTATACTATAGTTAACAACGTCTATGCACCGCTCAGGGGATGCGTAGAAAAAGGGAGGTTTATCATGTCTACTGTTCAAAACAAAAATTTATTAAAATGGGCCGTGATTTTTCTCGTGCCATTGGCCTTGCTGCTCATTCCGGTGACGGATGTATTCACCATGCAGCACAAGCTGTTTTTGTGCATCACGCTGTGGACGATTTTGATGTTTGCCTTTGGTTTGGTGGACAACTACATTCCAGCCATTGTGATGCCTATGCTCTTTATTGCCACCGGTGTGGCCGATTGGGAAACGGCCTACGCTGGCTTGCACAATCCAATTGTGTGGCAGGTTTTGGGGATTTTCCTTTTGGTCAATGCCCTTATGCGCAACGGCCTCTTAAAGCGCTTGGCCTACGCCTGCATTTTGCGCACAAGCTGCACCTACAATGGGCTCCTTGTGGGGATGTATCTCTTTGGCCTTGTCTTTAACCTCTTCTTACCAGGCGGTTCCTGCGTGGCCATGTCGACCTTTGCCTTTAGTATTTGCGTGGCCTTAGGCCTTAAAAAGTCCAAGACGGCCGCTGGTATTACCTTGGCTGGGGCCATGGGCTATTTGCAGCCAGGGCTCTTTATCTACGTGCCAAGCAATTTTGGCCTTTTGGCCTCTATTGCCAAGGAAGTGGATCCATCCCTTTCCTTCAACTTTGCCACCTATCTCATGCACAACGCTGTGTTTATCCTCTTTGGCTTCTTTATGATTTTTGTGATTTCAAAAATGTTCAAGCCAGAAGAACCGCTGGATTCTAAGGAATTCTTTAAAAACGAACGCGCCAAGCTGGGTAAAATGGACCGCGAAGAAAAAATTTCTGCCGTGGCCGTGGTGATTTTGATTGCCTACATTTTTGCCAACAGCTTCACCGGCTGGAACCTTGCTTATATTTTTGTACTCCTGCCAGCTGTGTTGGCCTTCCCAATTTTTAACGTAGTTAAAAAAGAAGACATCGAAAAAATTGACTTTAAATTTATTTTCTTCCTCGCTGCCTGTATGTCCATCGGCTTTGTGGCAGCAAGCATTGGCATTACTGATGTGATTGCAGCTATCATCCTGCCATATATGCAAAACGTGGGCACCTACGGCCTTGTGGCTATGACCTGGCTTTTGGGCGTGTGTGTCAACTTCCTGCTCACACCTCTTGCAGCCATGGCCTCCTTCGGGGCACCGCTCACCTCCATTGCCATGGGCCTTGGCATTGATCCATATGCCATGATTTATGCCTTCAACAATGGCCTCGACCAAGTGCTCTTCCCTTACGAATACGCCATCTACCTGCTCTATTTCTCCTTTGGGATGATAGAAATGAAGGACTTCATCAAGTTCTTTGGCGTAAAAATGGTGTGCAGCTTTGCCTTTATCATGGTGCTCGTGGTACCATATTGGAAGCTGATTGGTATTCTCTAATAGGTAAAACCGTGCTGAGGGAGTGACGCTCAGCACGGTTTTTTTGTGAATGAAAAGAAAGGAGACGCTATGGCGCGACTAAAAAACATAGCCCTGATTCTTTTGGGCAACCTCATGATTACCTTAGGCCTGGGCCAGGTGGTGCTGGCCAATGGTTTTATTGCTGGCGGTGTAACAGGCTTTGCGCTGGTTTTGGTGCACCTAATTCCTGTAGATATTACGCTTCTTACAGGGGTGCTCAATACCCTCCTCTTTGTTGTGGGCGCCCTTCTTTTGGGGCGCAGCTTTGCCCTTTCGACGGCGCTTTGTGCCCTAACCTTTCCATTTTTCCTCAAGCTTTGCACGATGTTTACCCTTTTTCCGGAGCTGGGTGAGGATTATTTTTTGGCTTCAGTTTTGGCCGGCGTGGTCATTGGCGTTGGCATAGGGCTTATTCTTCGTAGCGGCGCCAGCACCGGCGGGGTGGATATTATTTCTCTGTTGGCGCACAAATATTTTCACGTTCCGGTGGCCAAGTGCTTGGTCGTGGTGGATGTGACGATTATTCTCCTGCAGCTTTTGTTTGAAGGCGGCACCAACGCCCTTTACGGGATTCTTATTGTGGTGCTCACAAGCTATGTGGTCAATCAAACCTTGGCCTACGGGCAGGCGAAAATTCAGCTCATCACCATCTCTAGCCGCTACGAAGACATTCGCCAGGCGGTGCTCTATGTGTGCGACACAGGTGTGACCATGCTCAACGTGGAAACGGGCCACGAAAAACGCAACGAAAAAGCGCTCCTCACCATTGTGCCATACAAAAAATTGTTGGAGGTCAAGCAAACCATTTTGGATATTGATCCCCACGCATTTGTGATTATTTCCAACACCCGCGACGTCAACGGCCGCGGCTACAGCATGGAACGCTAGGAAAAACTGAAAGAGTTGGGGAAAATAGTGAAAAAAGTCCCACGCTTTGACGAATAGATATTGGATTTTTTTATAAAGCAGTGTATGCTGTAGGTAAACCATTATTGCAATTAGGAGGATTTATTCATGGACTTAAAGATTCATTTGACCCAAGAACCATACATTCAAAACGGCCTTTACCGCGTGCCAACTGAAGAAGGCACCCCAGGTGAAGATTTCTTGCAAGGCCCATGGTGGCAAGCCAACGCCGAAGAAAGCAGCGGTAGCCCAATCGAATACACCGTTATCTGGACCGGTAGCGAAAACAAGGCCGATATCGACTGGAAAAACCCAACCTTCGTTATCGCTCGTGGCGACGTGAGCTTCAACATCACCGGCCAAGCAGAGCTTACAGAAAACGAATTTCTTAGCTTCTAAGAAGATATAAGTAAGGTTGTCGGAAAACAGCAATTAAAAAATGCGTCAATGCAAATGAATAAGCCTTCTCCCCCTTTAAAAGAGGAGAAGGCTTTTGTTATTTATTCGAAGGGTGTATTTCTAGTTCCCGCTCGTCCCCTTTTTCTATGCCCAAAATTATTCAGCGATGTAGGCTTTTACATCGTCTAGGCCTAGACGAGCGAGGAGGCGGGCTGTACGTTCGCCGCCGTCTTTCTTTTCTTCGATGTACTGATAGAGCTTATCGACCAAGGTTACGGCTTCTTCGTGGCTGAGGCCGGTGGCTACCACTTCACCAGCGCTTGGCTTGGTGCCGCCGTTGCCGCCGAAGGTTACTGTCCAGCCCTTGCCAGCTGCAAAAACGCCAATGTCGCGCACTTGGGTGGAGGAGCAGCGGCGTGGGCAGGTGGATACGGCTGCCTTGATTTTGCCAGCGTTGTGCGCCTTGGAAATAGCGATGATGTCATCAGCCATCTTGTGGCCGTCAAAGCCTTCCATAGCAAACTTACATACGCCCTTGCCTGGGCAAACAATAACCTTGCCCTTTGGGGTGCGGAGGCGATCACCAAAGGTTGCTACGAGATCATCCCAAAGTGGGTTGACTTCTTCTTCTGGGGTGTTGTAGAAGCTGATTTTTTTGGCGGTGGTGCACATCATCTTGGTTACGTTGTGCTTTTTTGCGAGCTCAGCGATTTTGAGCAAATCGTCTGGGGTCATAAAGCCGTGGTCGAGGTTGATGTGGAGAGAATAGGTATTTTCAGCGTGTTGGGTTACTTGTGTTTTAAATTCCATAATGGTTTCCTCCTGAGTGTGGATTTTCTTTACGGACCAATTATAGCGCAAAACGCACGCAGATGCACAAAAAATTATTCCAGCACATAGCCTTCTTCGGTCACAGGCACAATCATGTTTTCGATGGCGTTTACAAGCTTGGGATGGCGAATCACAAAGTGAATCACTGGCGCGCGTCCCTTAGACACCATGGCCCATTGGCCCTCACGCAGGCAGATTTGCAAATTGCGGAAGGCGGCTGTGTGGGTTGGATGCACATAAAAGTTCGGGTGCTGCTCGGCAAAAGCTGTGGTGGACACGATGTGGCGCGTGTAAAGGGCATAGTCGTAGAGGACGTTTTTGTCAAAAAAAAGGCCAGAAAGGGCAAGGTTTGGCGGATGGGCATCAAATTCCTTTTTGTAGGCCTGAACTACTTTTTGCTTTTGTTCAGCTGTATGATTAGATTTTCTGCCCATAATAAAATGCCCCCTATATAGCAGTCAGTGATTTGTTATTTCACTGTTTGCTATATAGGGAGCATATCACCGGCGAGCTAGGTGGGGCGTTATTTTTATGCGTCGAGCTTCATATCGCCGTCTTTTACGAGGCCGGCTTTGCGTACAATCATATTGAAGAGTGGGGTCAAGATGGCTGGGAGTACAATGCAGATAAGGAGTAGGCCAATCCAGTCGAAGCCAGTGATGGCTGCCTTGGCGCCACTTGCCACGTCGGCAACCCAACCGGAGTAAACGCCCAATGGGCCAACCATGCCGCAGGTGCCCATACCGGAGGATACTGGGGTGCCGTTCATTTGCATTTTAAAGAAGCAGGTAGCAATAGGGCCAGTAATAGCCGAGGCCATGGTTGGCCCAAACCAAATCCAAGGGTTGCGCACAATGTTGCCCATTTGGAGCATCGAGGTGCCAATGCCTTGGCTGATGATGCCGCCCCAGCCGTTTTCCTTAAAGCTTACCACAGCAAAGCCCACCATTTGGGCACAGCAGCCAGCTACAGCAGCACCGCCAGCGAGGCCGGTGAGACCCAAGGCTGCGCAAATCGCAGCAGAGGAAATAGGAAGGGTGAGGGCAATACCTACAATAACAGAAACCAAAATACCCATAAGGAATGGTTGGAGCTCAGTGGCCCACATAATGAGGGTACCAAGCTTCATGGCAATGGCGCCGAGTGGTGGCGCAATAAGAGCCGAAAGGGCAATCCCAACGCCAATAGTCACAAGTGGTGTGACCAAAATATCAATGCGTGTTTCCTTGCTCACAGCCTTGCCACATTCGGCAGCGATAATGGCCACAAAGAGCACGGCCAAAGGACCGCCAGCGCCGCCGAGGGCATTGGCCGCAAAGCCAACGGTGATGAGTGAAAAGAGCACGAGTGGCGGCGTATGGAGGGCATAGCCAATGGCCGTGGCCATAGCAGGGCCGCTCATGGCAGAAGCCAAGCCGCCGACGGTATAATCAATACCAGCCACTGTGGCAACGGTGGTGGTGAGAGCAGCAATTCCAAACTGAGTGCCAATGGTGTTAATAATGGTACCAATGAGCAGTGAGCAGAACAAACCTTGTGCCATGGCGCCCAAGGCATCAATCCCGTAACGACGCAAGGAAATTTCAATGTCCTTGCGTTTTAAAAACGCGCTTACGTTTGACAAATAAATCAGTCCCCTTTTCATGATGGTTTATAGCTGTCTTGACAGCCGACTGTTCACATTGTACAGTGTGCATGGTTAGTTGTCAAGACAGCTTGCGCTTGTTTTGCACATAGAGAGTTGCTATAATGAAAGAACTACAATTAATGGGGTGAATAAGGTGGAGCCAAAGGAAAGACGAATGAAAATTGCCGAGCGTTTGCGCGCGGCAGAGGGCGCAGTGAGTGCCAAGGTCATTGCCAGCGAAATGAGTGTGAGTCGACAAATCATTGTGGGGGATATTGCTATACTCCGCGCCGAGGGCTACAGCATTTTGGCTACGCCGCGTGGCTATGTGCTCGAAAAAGAGAGCGAGGGCTATACCTGCCAAGTAGCCTGCCGCCACGACGCAAAGGGTATGCGTGAGGAGCTTTATGCCATTGTGGATCAGGGGTGCACGGTGGTGGATGTGATTGTTTTCCACGCGCTTTACGGCCAGCTTACAGGGCCGCTGGATTTGAGCAGCCGTTTTGAGGTGGACACTTTTATAGCGCGCAGCGAAGAGGTAGACGCACAGCCCATTTCTGTGCTCACAGGAGGCATTCATCTGCACACCATTCGCGCCCAAGACGAGGAAGGCTGTGCGCGTGTGAGAAAAGCCCTTGCAACTCTTGGCGTATTGATAGAATAAACACATAAGTAACAAAATAGACGAGGCCGTTGTTGAAAAAATGTTGCTATTATGCAATAATTAACCGTAGAGTGTTGCGCAAAATCAAGCAATTTGCAACAAAATAAAAACACCTGTTGCGAGAGGGGTAAACACATGATTAAAAGTAAAAAAGCCATGGCCTTGGCACTTATTGGTGCATTGATGGTGCTGCCGGCCTGCGGTCAAAATAGCGCAAAGCCGGGTGATTCTGCACAAGAAGAGCAAGCCGATGTATTGGACCTTACAGGCAGCTGGGAAGCTGAAGAACACGGCAGCGATTACTATCTTGCTGGCTATGTCAAAGACGGCCTTATTGAGCTTCACTGGGTGTCCGATGCTACCGGCGTTGGCAGTGTGTATTGGGCAGGGACCTATAAGGCTTCTGAGCATTATCAAGATCCATATTCTTGGACCTCTAAGCGCGATGGTGCGATTATGTCTACCTCTAGCTATGCTGCCAGCGAAGAAGAACGTACCTTTACCTATGCCGATGGCAAGCTGACCTTAGAGGCTTCTGATCAAAGCGGCAGCTATGCAGTCGCCTTGGTGCGCTCCGCTGTGGATTACACAGCCTACGCCACAGAAGTGACCGATGAACAACGCGCAGCAGCTGAAGAAGACGCCAAGGCAGAGGAAGAAGTCGATGAAGCACAGGCAGCAGCCGACGAAAAAACCAAAAATGCCAAGGTCACAGACAGCGGCTACAGCGTTAAAAAAATTGACGGCGGCTCCTCACTGATTTATTATGCCGTAGAAATCACCAATCCAAACAAATACAACGCCATCAAGGAACCAATCATTAAAATTTCTGTGCGTGACGACAAGGGCGGCCTCATCAGCAAGCAACAAAAGAAGCTTGCCGGTATTCGAGCCAAGGAAACCATCACCTTTGGTGACGTCATTAAGTGCGACAACGCCAGCCCAAGCGATGTAGAAATCACCGTAGAAAACAGCGACTACAACATTGTGCCAAACGCCACCGCAGGTGTATCGAGTGTGGACGATTTGAAGGTGCTAAAAACCTCCAAGGAAGACGTGGATGGCCGCGCCATCTTTAAGGGCACCATCAAAAACACCACCGACGTTGACAAAGCCGACGTGATTGTGAGCATTGTTGTCAAGCGCGACGGCGAAATTGTAGGTGGCACCACCGACTTTATTGATGCCATTCCAGCCGGCGACGAGGTAGAATTTGAAACAAGAAGCCGCAGCGACTTTAGCGATTACGACGAATACGAAGTCTATGTCACCCAAGAGGGTTAAAACGTAAAAAACAAAGCCTTTTCTCAACAATACGGAGAAAGGGCTTTATTTGTATATGTAGGTTTTATAGAAAGGGGTACATCATGAAAGAACGTACATTAACACCAGCGGAGCAGCAACGAAAACAAGACTTCGAAGCCCTTAGCGCGGAGATGGCACAAAAGGGCTGCACAAAGAGCGATTTAACCACTGGCGTGGTGAAGGTCAATATCTTGGCCCTTTTGGTGATGCTTCCGGTGGCCATTCTTTTTATGATTGCCTACAAGCTTTTTAACAACGGCACCTCGCTGGCTATGGATAGCTTTCAATTTGTGCTGTTTTTTGTGGGACTTATTGTGCTCAAGCGGTACACGAGGGCATTCATGGTCTCTCATGGAGCGCCTATGCGCCAAATGGGAGAAGCGACATTGATTTTGGCATGATTTGGAAATACCTCACACCATACTGCACCTGCAAGGCGCCGCTTGAAAAGAACCACTACGTGATAGGTACGCTCATGCCAACCCTTGTTTTGGGTGTGGGCCTAGGTGTGGTGGGCATTCTCCTAGCCAATCCTCTGTGCTTTTACCTGGGCTTTGCCATGCTCCTAGGCGGTGGCGGTGATGTGATTATTGTGCTCAAGCTCTTGGCTCACAAATCCCGCGCCCAAGAAACCATCTGTCTCGATCACCCTTACGAATGCGGCGTGGTCGTATTTGAAAAATAAAACGAAGCACCCTCGCGCTTTCTAAGTCAAAAACGCGGGGGTGCTTTTTTTATTCGCCTTCGGTAGCTAAGATATCGTGGCCGATGGGGCGGTAGAAGGCTTTTTTGACTTCGTTGAAGTCTTTGGTGTGGGCTAGGATATGCATAAGCTTGACGGCGGCGGCTTCCACCGTCATATCATAGGCTTGGAGGACATTGTAGTCGCGGATGGCCTTGAGCCCCACTTCGTAGACCTCGGCGTCGCTGCCTTCAAGCATGACTTGGGTGGCAATGACAACGATTTTTCCGGCCTCGGTAAGGTGGGCGAGGCCTTCTAGAAAGTTACGGCTATCGTTAAAGGGCACACCGCCCACGCCGTAGCTTTCAATGATGATGGCATCGTAGCGCTCGCCTAGGTAGGATAAAATATCGGGCTCCATACCAGGAATGAGCTTTAGGAGAAAAACGCTTGGGCTGAGGGCGGTGTAAAATTGCACCGATGCGGCTGTTTCCTCGGTATCGGTGTATTGGATGATGCGTTTTTCGTCAATAAAGGCAGCCACAGGATAGTTGATGGAATCGAAGGCGCTGTAGCTTTTGCTGCGGACCTTGCGCGCGCGGGTGCCCAAAATGGCCTTGCCGTCAAAAACGAGGTAGACTCCCTTGACGCCATCCTTGAGAGCAAAACGCACGCTGTCCAAAAGGTTTTTGGTGGCGTCGGTGATGGCGGCCGAAATAGGCTTTTGAGCGCCGGTAATGATGATGGGCTTTTGACTGTGCTGAATCATATAAGAAAGGGCCGCCGCTGTGTAGGCCATGGTATCGGTGCCGTGGGTGATGACAAAGCCATCGTAGCTGTCGTAGGCCACGCGGATGGCCTCTACAATGATTTGCCAGTGCTCGGGCTGCACGTTGGTGCTGTCGATGTTCAAAAGCTGCTGCACGCGGATGGCGCAAAGGCTAGAGAGGGCTGGCACATAAGAGAGGAGTTCCTCGGCTGAGGTTTCTGGCGCAAGGCCGTTGGCCGTTTCAACAGAGGCAATGGTGCCGCCTGTGGATAAAAGAAGAATTTTTTTCATAAAGCCTCCAAAAATTTTACTGAGCAAATTGTACCACAAGCGCTGCGTCCTAGCCATCCTTACTTTACTGGTAAATCGATCATTCGCGCTCCGCTCACACCTCTCATCCGTCGGCTACGCTGTCACCTTCTCCCCAGGTGGAAAAGGCTTTTGCTATTCATAGGAAGTTTTCTGTTCACATACACGTTTCGGGTTTATCGACACACTGAGGCGCCGCCGCAATGGTGGCGTCTTTTTTTCGGCGCAAAAATGGTGGCTTATGGTAGGATAAGTTCAAAGAGAGGACGTGGTGGTATGACAAACGAAAAGGTTTATGCCATGGCACTAAACAAGGTGTATCCGCTCCAAGTGGCCAAGGCAGAGCGCAAGGGGCGCACGCGAGGCGAGGTTTTTGAAGTGACCGAGTGGCTCACCGGCTACAGCGCTGAGGCCATTGAAGAAGCCATGGAGAGCGCGGCACAAGCTGTGACGATTCCTTTTTAGAGGTGCCAGAGATGAACCCCAACCGCCACCTGATTACCGGGAGCATTTGCGGCGTGAAGCTCGCAGAGATAGAGGAGCCCCTCATGCAGGACATCCGCTACCTCGATAAGCTCGTAGATGAGCTCGCCAAGGGCAAGGCCATGGAAGAAATTAAGCGTACGCCAAAAAAATAACGCATATTTTACACAGTAGTTTTCGCAAGTGGTATAATAATTACAATCCTATAAAAAAAGAAGGGTGGAAGACAAATGAAGAAACAACGTAAAGTGCTCTCCCTTGTGCTTTCCTTCGGGCTTATGCTCAGCGTGAGTCTGCCCGCGGGTGTGCAAGCTGCCGAAGAGCAAGACGGCATTGCCATTCTCTACACCAACGACGTGCACTGCACCAACGACGAAGGCATGAGCTATGCCGCCATTGCCCAGGCCAAAGCCGATGCCCAAGCCAGCTATGGCGAAAACAACGTGACCCTCGTAGATAACGGCGACGCCATCCAAGGCGCAGCCATGGGCACCCTCTCTAACGGTAGTTGGCTGATTGATATTATGAACCAAGTTGGTTACGATTACGCCATTCCAGGCAACCACGAATTTGACTTTGGCATGGACAATTTCCTAAACAAGCTCGTTCCACAAGCCAAGTGCACCTACCTAAGTGCCAACTTCCTCGATAAAAATGGCAAGAACGTGTTGGCGCCTTATGCCGTCGAAAATTATGGCAATGTAGATGTGGCCTATGTGGGCGTGACCACCCCACAAACCCTCTCCTCTGCCAAGCCAGACATCTTTAAGGATGCAAACGGTAACTGGATTTATAGCTTCTGCCAAGACAACGATGGCAAGGAGCTCTACAAGCAGGTGCAAAGCACTGTGGATAAGGCCCGTGCAGAAGGTGCCGAATACGTGGTCGTGCTCGCTCACTTAGGTAACGATCCCCTCAGCAAGCCATGGACCAGCAAGGAAGTCATTAGTAACACCACAGGTATTGACGCCGTTTTAGATGGTCATTCTCATGAAACTGTAGAAAGCGAAACCGTGAAAAATGCCGATGGCGAAGACGTTATCCTGAGCCAAACAGGCTCCAAAGCAGCCAATCTCGGCAAACTAGAAATTGAAGCTGATGGCGACATGACCGCCTCCCTCACTCCAGTGGCCGACCTCGCCCAAGAAGGCACGGCCTATGACGCCACCAAGAACGTCGTAGAGGACATCCAAAACAAGTATGAGGAAGTCACCAGTGAAGTCATCGGTACCACAGAGGTCGACCTCACCACCCTAGACCCAGCCACCGGTGAACGTCGCATTCGCAGCGGCGAAACCAACATGGGCGACTTTGTTACCGATGCCTATCGTCTTGTGATGGATACCGACGTAGCCATTTGCAATGGCGGTGGCATTCGTGCCGATATGGCCAAGGGCGACGTGACCTATGGCGATCTTATTAGCGTGCACCCATACAACAACCTCATGTGTACCGCCGAAGTAAGCGGTCAGCAATTGGCCGATGCCCTAGAGCTTAGCACCTCCATTGTAGGTGAAGGTGAAAACGGCGGCTTCTTGCAGGTATCCGGTATGCGCTTCACCATCGACACCTCCATCGAATCCACCGTTAAAACCGACGACGAAGGCAACTTTGTGGAAGTCAGTGGTGCGCGACGCGTGAAAAACATTGAAATTTTGCAAGACGATGGTACCTATGCTCCAATTGACCTAGATAAAACCTACACCGTTGCAAGCAACAACTACATCCTCAAGAGCGGCGGCAACGGCTACAGCATGTTTGGCAAAAACATCACCCTTCTCCAAGACGAAACCCTCGTAGATAGCGAAGTTCTCATCGACTATGTACAGCAAAACCTAGGTGGCACCATTGGCAGCGATTACGCCAACCCTTATGGCGAAGGCCGCATCAAGATTATGGGCAGCTACCCAGATATTAAAGACGGTGCTTGGTACACAGGCGCTGTGCAGTATGTGACCGAAAAAGACCTCATGGGCACCGTCGATGGCACCAACTTTGGTCCACGCACCGAAATGAGTCGCGCCATGGCCTATGCCGTGCTCTATCGCAGTGCCGGTGAGCCTGAGGTTACAGAACGCCGCGTGGCCGATACTGAAGGCAAATGGTATGACGACGCCATCAACTGGGCAGCCTCCATTGGCCTCTACGAAGACACAAGCCTTGGCCAAGATAAGGCCATCAGCCGTAGCCAAATTGCCTACATCATGACCCGCTACGCACGCATCCAAGGCGCAGCAGAGCCAGCCGATAACCCAGCCTTTGCAAACGTACCAGACAAAAACGACATTCCAGAGGATCAGCTCAGCGCCATGCAATACTGCTACAACGCCGGCATCATGATTGGAAACCAATACGGCGAGCTCAAGCCAAACAACACCATCACCCGTGCAGAATTTGCCCAAGTGCTCAAAAACTACGATGAAAAAATCATCGCAAGCTTGTAATAACGATAAAGAGCCGTTCCACGCTGACCAAAACGTCAGCGCAGAACGGCTTTTTTGCGCCCATCAGCAGAAAAAGTGCAAGTTGTGCCAAAAGGATGAAATATCTGAAAAAATATGCTAGGATAATGTTAATACCTAGATGAAATAAGATTTTAACAGAAAGGAGGATAGAGTTGTTTGAAGAGTTTAGCATGAGATCGAATTGATGATAGCGGAGTGTGAAATTAATCTGACATAATCTAAATTCTTAAAGAACAGGAGGGAATAGCAATGAAAAAGATCTACCATAGTATTTTGGCTCTTGTGGTCATTTCTGTTGGTGTATTATCAATGCCAAATATAGCTTTGTCTGCTAGTTTGGACATTAATGGTCAGATTATAGAGGAAGATGGAAAACAGCTCACAGTTAGTAACAGTCAAGTCCAAATTAGTGTGTAAAATACCTTTAGGTATTAATCGTGCGTGTCATCTGCTCTAGAACTTAAGCCGCTAAAAAGGCAGTTTGTTCTAAGGCGATTCGGTGAAATGTTGCAAGTACATCTGTTGACATTAACTTGCGA
>CAKQDL010000052.1 GCA_934229395.1 uncultured Peptococcaceae bacterium
AAATAAGGGAGAGAGATTCGTGCGAATCTCTCTCCCTTATTTATTTGAGGTTGTCTATTTTCCGACAGCCCCTTTTCAGTCTGTCGATAAAGGTATATTTTCAGCATAGGCGTGTATGCATTCGTGAAGCCTTCCCCCCCATGAGGAGAAGATTTCTGTTATTCTTCAAAAGGTTCCCTTTGCATACACGTCCCCCTTTATGCTCTACAGCACTTGGCTTATGTGCAAAACCTTGAGGTCTTTGGTGGCGTCTAGCTTGCCTAGCTGCATGAGGCAGCTTGGGCATTCGGCCACGACGATGTCGGCGCCTGTTTGCTTAAAGTCTTGGTATTTGGCTTCTAGGACCTTGTGGGAGGTTTTTGGGAAGTCAATTTGGAAGGTGCCGGCGCCGCCGCAGCACATGGTTTTTTTCTCGGCTGGGAGGTAGGTGACGGCTTTTTCTAGGAGGGCTTCCGGCTCCTTCATAATGCCTTGGCCACGGTTGAGGTGGCAGGAGGCGTGGTAGGTCACCTTGAGCTCCTTATGTGGCGCGGGCTCATAACCCACGTTGTAGAGATATTCGGTGAGGCCCATCACACGCCCGCTCAATTGCGCAGCCTTATCGCGGTAGGTTGCGTCGTCCTTCAAGAGCTCTTGGTACTCCTTGAGCATGGCGCCGCAGCTGCCGCAATCGGTCACAATAAGGTCAAAGCCTGCCAAGGCATCAATGTTTTGGCGGGCCATTTTTTGTGCCAAAGGAATCATGCCGTGGGAATGCTGTGGCAAGCCACAGCATTCTACGTGGGGCACGCTCACGCTGCGGCCTGTTTTTTCAAGAAGAGCCACTGAAGCGTCGGCAGCATTTTTAAAAAAGAGCTTCATGGCACAGCCCTTAAAATAGCCAATGGTTTTGACCTTGGACAAACCAAGCTTGCATTTTTCGTGCGTGCCCGAGAAATTGGCTGGACCGCTTGCGCAAGGAGAAGGTGGATTGGACGGCAGGAGCCCGCGGGTCAGGCGCGGAAACTGGAGCCCTTGGGCGAGAGAAATAAAGGGGCTCGACACGGTTTTTAAGGGGCTAGAAGCCATAAAGCCACCCACAAGGCGATACTTGACGCCGAGGCCATAGTCATCGGCCAAACCCTGGCGCACCTCAATCATGGCCTCGTCGGTCATGACCTTGCCGGGGCACACCTCGGTGCAGGCTTTGCAAAGGAGGCAGTAGTCCAAGGCCTCGCGCAAGGCCTTTTCGCCGCCCTCAAGCTTGCCTTCCAAAAAGGCGCGGGCAATGGCAATTTTGCCACGAGCAGCGGCGCGGTCGCGCTTATCCACCTTATAGAGGGGGCAAACGGTGGTGCAGCAGCCGCAGCGGTCGCATTTTTCAACAATGGTTTTGAGTTTTTTGTAATGTTCGTTTTGCATGGCGTTACCTGTTGAAAATCTTTCCAGGGTTTAGAATGCCCTTTGGATCGAGTGCTTTTTTGATAAGAAGGGAGGCGTCGATTTCTTCTTTTTCGAGCGCCAGCTCAATGTATGGCTGTTTCGAAATGCCAATGCCGTGCTCGCCACTGAGCTTGCCGCCCACCTCTACAGCAGCGCGGAAAATGTCGGCCACGCAGGCATCCACCTTGGCGCGGGTTTCCTCATTGGATAAATCCACAAGGAGGGATGGGTGCAAATTGCCATCACCAGCATGGCCAAAAATGGACACCATAAAGCCGTAGCTTGCGCAAATTTCGCCAATGCGCTTGCAAATGGTAGGGAGCATGGCGCGCGGCACCGTGATGTCTTCGCCCACGCGGTCTGGGGCCAAGACCTTCACAGCTGTAGAAAGGTTGCGGCGCAGCTTCCAAAGATCGTTGCGTTCCTCTTCGGTTTTAGATAGGGTAAACTCAATGGCGCCCACGCGCTTGCAGACGTCCTCGAGGGTGGCCATATCGCTTTGGCAAATGGCTTCGGTGGCGCCGTCGAGGTCAAAAACAATCATCGCGCCCACGTTATCCTTGAGAGGAAAGTCGTTAAAACGGGCCGCCGCCTCGCAGCTCAGCTTGTCCATAAGCTCTGCAGCCGTTGGCGTGACTCCACTTAAGAGGCAGGCATTGACGGCTTCGCAGGCATCCTCGATGCTCTTAAAGGAGGCCATGGCGCTGGCAAGGTGCTTCGGCTTTGCAATCACCTTGAGGGTGGCTTCGGTAATCACGCCCAAGGTGCCCTCGGAGCCCACAAAAAGCTGGGTGAGGTTGTAGCCTGTCACGTTTTTAATGAGCTTGCCGCCAGTGTGGATGATGTCGCCACCAGGGAGGACCACCTCGAGCCCCATCACATAGTCGCTCGTCACACCATACTTCACAGCGCGAATGCCGCCAGCGTTTTCTGCAATGTTGCCACCAATGGTGGAATACACATAGGACGATGGCTCCGGTGGATAGTAGAGGTCGCGGGCCGCGCAAAAATCGTGGACTGCCTTGGTGAGCACGCCCGGCTGCACGCGCAGCATCATGTTCTTTTCGTCAAGCTCAATGATTTTGTCCATTTCGTCTAAGGAAAGGACAATGCCACCACGCACAGGAATAGAGCCACCGCTGCGCCCGCTGCCATTACCGCGGGTCGTAACAGGAATGGCGTTGTCGTTGGCGTATTTTAAAAGGGCACTGACCTCCGCAGTGGTGTGCGCCTTACATACAAAATCAGGCGTAAAATCCGTGTTCAAAGCCTCCGGTGCAGCATCGTAGCTGTAGCCAAAGCAATCAAGGGCATCGCTGTACACACGCTCGCGACCAAAAATAGCCTCAAGGGCCTTCTTGTGAGAATCCTTATTTTCTAGCATAGGAAAAGTTCCTTTCTGTCTGAGGTAAAAAGATGGTTTTATTATAGCACCAATGGAGAAAATATAAATAAAAAATTTAGCGTGATAAAGAACGAAAAGGAATTGCAAGGGAGCGCTTCATGCCTAAAATGGTAGGAGATATGAGAAAGGAAGAGAACGTACGGATTATAGTGAAGCAAAATAAAATGAATATCACTTAAATAATTTGCATAAATTTTCACTTAAGCGTATAATTTAGGCAAGTTCAATCGAAGGAGATGTTTTTATTGGAATCTAGATCTGTATTTTTGCCAAGCTATTCTATTGGCGATAAGGATGTTTATAAAAAAATCCCGGCTCTTTGCCGTCCTTATGGCACCAAGGCCATTGTTATTGGTGGCGAGCGCGCTATGGCTGCGGCAAAGGCGGATTTGCTTGCGGGCATTGCTGGTAGCGATATGGAAATTACCCAGTTTTTGAAATATGGCGACGACGTGACCTACGAAGCGGCCGATGCCTTGGTGGCCAATCCGGACGTTCAGGCTGCGGATATGATTTTTGCTGTGGGTGGTGGTCGCGCGACCGATACTTGCAAGGTGGCAGCCGATAAATTAGACAAGCCACTCTTTACCTTCCCAACCATCGCCTCCAACTGCGCTGCTGTGACCTTGGTGTGCGTGATGCACAACCTCGACCGCTCCCTTGCTGGCTTCCATTACCGCAAGGAACCAGCCAAGCACGCTTTTATTAACCTGGACATCATTGCCAAGGCGCCTCTCGAATACATTTGGGCCGGCATTGGCGATGCTTTTAGCAAGGCCTACGAACCACCGTTTTCTGCCCAAAACGATTGCCTCGACCATTCCAACATGATTGGTGTGGACCTGGCCAAGCATTGCGGCGAACCACTGATGAAGTACGCCGTACAGGCCTATGAGGATTGCAAAAACGGCGTGGCCAGTGAAGCCTTGAAACAAATTGTTTTGAACATTCTCATCACCGGTGGGATCATCTCTGGTCTTATTGAAACCGAAAAATACAACGGTGCCGTGCCTCACTCCCTTTTCTACGGCTCCACCCGCATCCCGGCCTGCGAGCAAAACCATCTCCATGGCGAAATCGTGGCCTATGGTTGCCTACCACAGCTCATGCTCGAAGGCCGCATGGAGGACTTTGAAGCGCAGTTCAACATCAACCGTGCCCTAGAATTGCCTACCGCCCTAAAGAGCATTGGCGTAGAAATTGGCAGTGCTGACTACGAAAAGCTCCTAGACGGCACCATGAGCGACCGCTGCATGCAGTATCTGCCATACCCAGTGAGCCGTGAAGACGTCGACCAAGCCATTCGCAAGGTCGAAGCCTACCACGAAGCACACAAATAAAATAAAGCCACCAAGCGCGTGCTGCGTTTGGTGGCTAATTTTGTGAAAACCCTTTTACATCTCTGTGCACAGCTCGGTTATGCTGCGCTTTGGCACGAAGTAGTCTTTGTTTTCATCTAAGTAGTAGGCGAGCTTGCCGCTTTCGGGCACGTCAACAATGGTGGAATGGTGGGTTGGGTAGCCTAGGCCGATGGCGGAGTGAATTTCTGTGGTGGCGGCGAGGCCTAAGACATCCTTAATGGCGTCGCGCTCAATATTGTCCATGATGCAGCTGCCTACGCCGTGGGCCCAGGCGGCCATGGTGATGTTAGAAAGGGCAATGCCGGCATCGATATCGGTGTAGCGGGTGCGCGCCTCGCTATCTATGGTGAGGAGCACAAAGAGCGTAGGGCGTTCACCTTCTTTGGGTACACCGAGCTCCGCTGGCAGGGCGCCAGCCCAGTGGGTGAGAGGGAAAATCTTTTGGACAAGCTCCGGCGTGCGTACAAAAATGGCACGCAGACGCTGAGCGTTGACAGCCGAGGAGGAAAGACGAAAAGCCTCCATCATATCACGAATGGCAGCGTCCTCAATGGCACGGGATTCATCAAAACGGCGATAGGTGCGGCGGGTGGTCAGTAATTCTAGCATATCCATGGGTAAGTCCTCCTCAAATAAGCAAAGCCCTGCCTTGCAGCAGAGCTTCACCGATATTTATGTCCTAATCATTTGTACGTCGCTTATCAGGGAGCGACAACATTTATGGGAATTGCTTCATCAAGTATATTTAGTATAACACATTCTGTATAATAGAAGCAATGAGTGAAAGGAGATGCACCAATGAAACCAAAGGTTGCCTTTGTGTGTAGATAAACCTGAAACGTGTATGTGAATAGAAAGATTTGGAGAATAGCAAAGCCTTCCCCACATGGGGGGAAGGTGGCGGCGTAGCCGACAGATGAGGGGTATGAGCGTCAGCGAATAATCGATTTAGCTGTAAAGTGCGGTGAAAACACACCCTCATCCGAGTTTTCTTCCGCCCTGCTCCAGAAAACCCACCTTCCCCCTCAAGGGGGAAGGCTTCACGAATGCATACACGTCTATGCTGAAAATATACCTTTTTCGACAAGCTGAAGCCCCCATGCTTTTGCATGGGGGCCTCTTTTTTAATGGGTGTAGTCGATGATGCGGATGGCTTCGCCGGCTTCTTTTTCGACGAGCTCGCGCATTTTTACCTTGAAGGGGCAAGCGTAGCCGATGGGGTTGCCCTTGGAGATGCAGGAGGCAAAGGCGATGGTGTCGCAGCCGCGCTTTACAAGCTCACGGGTGCGCAACACGGCCTTTTTCCCTGGGCAGCCGCCACAGTTGATAAAGCCAACAAGCTCAATGGGTTCCTCGGTGCCTTCAAAGGCGCCGGTTTTTTGGGCCACGGCCTTAAAATCACTGGTGCCTGGGCAATAATCTTCGGTTTGCATACAGCGAATGATGCCTAATTTCATCAGAATACCTCCTAGTTATTTGTTACCTTCAGTATAGGCTTTCTAATGTCCCAGTGCAAGGAGATTTTATTCGCTTTCCATATATCTGTGCAAGATGGCGGCAACTTCAGCGCGTGTGGCGTTGTCCTTTGGTGCTAGGAGGCTCTTGCCCTTGCCGCCGATGAGGCCTTCGGCCACGGCCCATTCCATAGGTGTGCTGGCCCAAGTGCTCACATCGAGGCTATCGCTAAAGCCAGAGAGGTCGGCGGTGGAGGTGGTGTCGCGGCCTTCTAGCTTGGCTTGGTTGTAAAGGAAGCAAGCGAGCTGCTCACGGGTGATAAAATCCATTGGCCCAAAAAGGTAGTCGCTATAGCCCGAGGCAATGCCGTTTTCCTGCGCCCAATAGACGGCGTTGTAATAATAGCTCTCAGCGTTCACATCTATAAAGCTGCGTGCGCTGCCCTCTGGCAAGGCTTCTCCACCGGCGCGCCACAAAATGGTGGCAATCATTCCGCGGGTGGTGGTGGACCCAGGTGCAAACTGGGTGTCTGTCACGCCGTTCATAAGGCCGTGGTTGCAAATGTAAAAGACATCGTCATAAAACCAATCGCCCTCGCTCACATCCATAAAGCCTAGGGGCTCATAATTGTATTGCCAACGGGCTGTGAGGGTGGTGTCGGCTGTTAAACGTGTGCTTTCGCTTGCCATGGTGCCATCGGGCAAATACCAGCCCAAAAAGGTATAGTCGAGACGTTCGGGCTCAGGTAGGGTGCCTAGGGTGCCGTCTGTGCTCGTGATGGCGTTGGGTGATACGTTGCCACCGGCGGCATTGAGGGTGATGGTGACAGGCGCGCTGTTAAAGATGAGGCCAAAGGTGGCGCTATGTCCGCCGCCGCAATCGTAGGTGTAGCTGGCTTCATCGGCTGTTGGCGTAATAAGGCTGCCCGAGAGCGTGGCGCCTTTCCAAGCGCTGGCTCTGTTTTGGTCAAAGCCCTTTGGTAAATCTGCAAGGTCATAACGGTCCATGGTGCCTTTGAGCACAAAGACATTATCCTCACAATCAAAGGTTTCTAGCGCAGAGAGGGCCGATACATCTAGGCTCGTAAGCTGGTTGCGCGAGCAATTGAGCACAGTGAGGCGCGTATTGTTGGTCACGTCGAGAGCAGTCAGGGCATTGTCGGCACAGTTTAGGGCCGTTAGAAAAGGAAAATACTCAAGGCCGGCCAAGGAGGCAATGTCTTGGTTCGACACATCCATCATTGTAGTGGCAGCAATTTCCTCGTCAGAGAGGGCGCCGCTGTGATCTAGGTCGAGGTTGGTGGACACATAGCTTCTAAAATTGGCGTCGGGGAAAGTATCCTCGCTGATTTCGGTGTCAACGTGTTCTATATTGTCTGCAGCCATGGCAGGCGCAGAAAAACCCATGGTGAGGGCAGTGGTCAAAAATAAGGCAAGGGCTTTGCGTAGGGACATGATGGGCCTCCTTTGTGATGCATTTTCCGCAAAATAAATAGGATTTAGACAATACTTCCATAGTAGGACCAAAAAACCTAAAGTGCAAGGGCATTGGCAAATCTTGATAATATCTCATCAATTCCCTTCACAATCGTGACATTTTAACACTTTTGTAAGTTGCATTCCCCAAAAAAAGTCGCGCGGTGTAACCAAGCCTTGATAAAAAAGGCGCGCAAAGTAACGCGCCGCCAACAAAAAAGGCCGCCATTGAAAAGGCGACCAAAAAATTATGATTTTTTGATGGGCAGCTGCACCGTTGTGAGGAGCACCGAGGCAAGCACGAGGGCCGCACCGCAGCTGGCTTGCAAGGAAAGGCTTTCGCCCAAGAGCAAAATGGCGAAAAACGAGCCGAAAACAGGCTCCATAGAAAAAATCAGCGCCGTATGCTCCGGTGTAGTAAAGCTTTGGGCCAGCGGCTGAAAGGTAAAGGCAAAGGCGCCGCAGATGAAGCTCAGCCCCAAAATAGATCCCCATACAGTCGCGCCCTGAGGCACCACAGGCGTGGTAAAAAGGAGGGTTGCGCCCCAACCCATTACGGCCATTGTTGCCTGCTGCACCACCCCCAGGAGGATGGCGTCGCTTTCGTGGCTAAAGGTATCGGTGGCAATGATGTGGGCTGCATAAAGAAAAGCGCTTACAATACAAAGGAGCGCACCCGATGAGAGCGCAAGGGAGCCTTTGAGGGAAAGGAGGGCAATCCCTGTTGTGGTGCCAAGGGTGCCAAGAATGATTTTTTTGGGCGGCAAGCGGCGGTGGCGCACAGCTTGCACCACAGGCACAATCACAATGGCTGTGCTTGTAAGAAAGCTCGCCGTAGAGGCCTCGGTGGTTTGCACGCCAAAAAGAATGGCCACAACGCAAAAAAACATAATCACACCGAGAACCACACCATGCATCAGCACCTGCTTGTTCATTTTAGGCAGGCGATGACGAAAAATAAGAGCGCACAAAAAGCCTGCCAAGGTAAAACGCAGGGCAATAATTTCAAAGGGATGGATAGCCGCCGAGGCCGTTTTGAGAAACACGTAAGAAATCCCCCACGACATCGTAACAAGCACCAACCAAAAATTCGCCATGCGCTGGCTCATCCCAACGCGGCGCAAACGTTTCGACAAAATAGACACGTTCTTCCTCCTCTGATTCATAGTTAAGCTCATCCTAACATAATAAAAGCGCCCATCCAAGGGGCGCACATATAGGTTTTTGTTATACACCATCTAGCCAGCCCGAGGGCGTGGTATAATAAAGCTACAAAAAAGGGCACCATCAGTAGACGGCTGTTTCCCTCTTTAATGATCGTAAAAAATGACCGCTAATCTTGGAGGATTGGGGCGGTCATTTTTATTGCTCAAGTCATGAAGTCACATAAGTATCGCACAAACGCCCTCACTTGGGAGCGCTTTTCTTTTTTGTGGAGGCCAGGAGGACGCTTAGGAGGATGATAGCGGCACCTAGGGCGTCTTGTAGGTCTAGGGTGTCGTGCATAAGGAGGTAGGAAAAAATGGCGCCAAACACTGGCTCTAGGGCAAAGAGCAAGGCCGTGTGCTCGCTCGATGCGTGGGCTTGGGCCACGCTTTGGCTCACAAAAACAAAGACGCCGTTCACAAGAGCCAGGGTGAGCACGGCCGCCCAAGGCGCAAAGCCCGTAGGAACGACCGGTGTATTAAAGAGCGCCAGTCCCACCCAGCCCAAAATGGCCATTGTAATCTGCTGTACCACACCCAGCACAACGGCGTTTTCGCGTTTGGCCATTTCGCCTGTAAAAATAATGTGGAAGGCGTAGGAGAGGGCGCTTAGGATGCAAAGAATGGCGCCTAGAGAGAGATTGAGACCATCTTCCAAGGAAAGCAGGCCAATGCCCACCATTGTGCCCAAAAAGCACAGGCTCATGCGCACCGCTGGCAGCTTGCGCGTCCAAAGGGCCAAAAGCAGCGGCACAAAAACAATCTTGGCGCTGGCCAAAAAGGTCGCCGTAGAGGCCGTGGTCGAAAGCACCCCATAGGCCATGGTCGTGGACCCTATAAACATCGTGATCCCGAGCACCACGCCATAGAAGGCCCCGCGGCGCGTGATTTGGCGCAATTGGTCACGAAAGAGGAGGGTGCAAATCAGCGAGGCAATGGTAAAGCGCAGGGCAATCAACTCAAAGGGCGGCATGGCTGCAGCGCCAATTTTAATCACCACATAAGAAAGCCCCCACGCCATGGTGTCGAGGGTCAAAATAAACATCGCCACGCGCGGGCTCATCCCCACGCGGTGCAGTCTTTGCGGTAAAAACTTCATCACATACGCCTCCTTTTTAGCTCATGCTAACATAAATGCAGCGCCGCGCCAACTGCGCGAATCATGCAAAAGAATCTTTTATAAGAAAGCGTTCTTGTAAAAAACCAGCAAGGGCGTATAATAGAAGAAATACTTTGAGGGAGGTCGTAAAATGAGCAGTGAAATCAATCGCGAGCAGGTTGTGGTGCGCACAAGCATCATTGGCATTTTGGCCAACGTGCTCCTCGTGATACTAAAGGGCATCATTGGCGCTGTGTCGGGCTCCATCGCCATTATTTTGGATGCCATCAACAATCTTACAGACGTTTTATCGAGCGTGGTCACCATCATTGGCACCAAGCTCGCTGGCCGCGCGCCAGACCGCAACCATCCCATTGGCCACGGTCGTTTGGAATACCTTACCACCATGCTTGTAGCCGTGATTATTCTCTACGCCGGCGTCACGGCCTTGGTGGAATCGGTCAAAAAAATCCTCCACCCCGTAGCGGTCAGTTACAGCGGTGTGAGTATTGTGGTCATGATCCTGGCCATTGTCGTGAAGCTCGCCTTAGGCACCTATGTGCGCAAGAAGGGCCAAAGCGTGGATTCAGGCGCCCTTGAAGCCTCGGGTCTCGATGCCCTCTTTGATGCCGTCATTACCACCTCGGTGCTTCTCTCTGCCGTTATCACCATGTTCATTGGTGTGAGCCTAGAGGCGTGGGTCGGCGTCTTTATTGCCGTCATCATCATCCGCTCTGGCCTTGGCATGGTGCTCGAGGCGGTGGATGCCATGATGGGCCGCCGTATTGATGGCGCCCTATCTAAGGCCATCAAGGCCACGGTGTGCGAGGAGCCGGGGGTGATTGGCGCCTACGATTTGTTTATGGACAACTACGGCCCCGATCTCTATATTGGTGCTCTCAATGTGGAGGTGGACGAAAACACCACTGCCGCGCAAATTGACATCATGACCCACCACATCCAAGACCGCGTGTTCCAAAGGCATGGCGTGCGCCTCAACAACATTGGCGTCTATGCCTACAACGCCACCAACACCACAGCCGTAGAAATGCGCGAGACCTGCCGCAAACTCGCCGTGGCCCACAAGGGTGTGCTGCAAATCCACGGCTTCTACGTCAATTTGGAGGAAAAGAAAATCCATTTCGACGTCGTCATTTCCTTTACCGTCGACGACCGCGAATCCCTGCGCCAGCACATTGTGCACGATGTCAAAGAGCGCTACCCAACTTGGAGCGTGGACACCAACCTAGATATAGATTTGAGCGATTAAAGCTAAGCTCTCTCGCACGAGGGAGCTTTTTTTGCGCAAATGATGCTTTTGTTGTCATATATCAAAAAGGCCAAATATAAGAAATGCTTAGGGAATAATGAGCGCTCTGCCTTGAGTTTTGTGCCCTTGGATGGTATATTAAATATATATATATATATATATAGTCACAAATCAATAAATGGCGAACCAGTCTGCGCTGGCTTCGCTTGTTGTAACAAAGGCAAAGCCGCTGAAAAACGGTGACGCAAAGCTATAGGATCTAAGCCCTTTGGGTAGGATTGCCAGCTGCTGAAAACATTACATCCAAAATGATTGGAGCGTAGCGCCCTGGGAGAAGGGCCTGCGCTTTGTTTTGTGCAGCGAAAACCCAAAGGCAGGAAATTTTAACGGGTGAGTGTGGATGTATCAATATATTATCAACAAAAATTGTGAGCTAGAGTATGTGAACGAGAAGGTGCGCGAGGTGCAAACAAGCGAAGACGGCGTCATCGAATACGACTACGTCAGCAAAACAGGCGAAGGCGATGATACCTTCGCCAACTATCACGCTGTGCAGCAGACCTACAGAAAAGGCCGCGACATCACGCACATCATCAGCATCATTCAAGAAAAGGAGGATGGGGAAGATGCGTAAGACGAAAAAAACGCGGATTTTTCGCGAATACTACTTGATGTATGTTGCCGTTATCGTCCTCTGTATTCTAGAGATAGCGAGTGCAGGGTGGTTTTATCACGAAATCAACTACAGCATGAACAACCAAGTCGTGGAGGACCTCCATAGCGAGTGCAACGAAGCCACCGCCAAGCTGAATGACCTCTTGGCCAATCGCTTGGAGTGGGTCGCCATGGTTTCCGAGCTCGCATCTCTAACGGGTAGGAATGTGGACAGCACCGATCAGTGGTGGGAAATACTCGAAACCTACGAAAAGGACGAAGGCTACTATGTGGGCATTATCGATGGAAAGGGCAACCTTTATGAAGGTAACCACACCATGCGCAATGTGGCCGAGCATCCCATCTATTTAGAGATGCTAGAAGGCAAGGAGATCATTTCCAATGTGACGGTGCGTCCCGACGGTCAGCGCGTGGTGGTGCTCATCTCGCCCATTCGTAAGGAAGATACCATCACAGGCGCCTTTGAGGTAGAATACACCGTCACCGAGCTGGGCAAGCTCATTAATCCATCGGAGCTCAAAAGCAGCGGTTACAACATGGTCATTGATAGCGACGGTAACCTCGTGGCCACCCACAATGATATGCTCATTTATGACACCTTCTACGAGATGTTTGCAGACCGCAACGATTTTTCGCCAAATGATTTAGAAACCATGAAGGAAAACGTTAAAAACGGCAAGGAAGGCGTCCTCAAATACCGCGATGGCGCAGCGCCTAGGATGCTTTACTACCAGCCCGTTGGCATCAACGGCTGGACCATGGTGTCCATTGTGTCGCCAAACCATTATGGCCTCAATTCTGCCTATGTAAGACACATCACCGTGGGTTTCCTCACGCTGTCCTTTGTGATTAATCTCTTGGTCTGCCTGCTCATTATTAAAATTCTGCACAAAAAAACAAAGGCTCTGCGCAAGGCCTCCATTGATGGGCTCACAGGCCTTTATACCCGCACCGAGGGCATGAGCGTTTTAGGAAAGAAGCTCAATGGCGACAAAACGCCATGCTTTGGCTGCCTCTTCCTCGATTTGGACGATTTTAAAACCATCAACGATACCAGGGGCCACGAAGAAGGCGATCGCCTCCTTTCGATTATTGGCGAGGTGATTCATACCACCATTCGCACCCAAGATATCGCCTACCGTTTTGGCGGCGATGAATTTGTCGTCTGGCTCTTTGGCGAAGGCAACAAGGAAAGCATTCTCACCGTCGCCGAGCGCATCAAAGCGCGCGCCCTAGAAGAAGACGCACACCTCACCTTCAGCATCGGCGCCACCCTCGTAGAAAAAGGCGAAACCGACATAGACGTCATCATAAAACGCACCGACCTCGCCCTCTACGAAGCCAAAAACGCCGGCCGCAACTGCATCCGGATTAGGTAGAGAAACGCGGCCCCACGGGCCGCTTTTTTATGCGCACGAATGTGGTATAATAAAAGAAAAACGAAAGGAATGAGCACTATGAATGCCATTTTTAACAGAAAAAGCGTGCGCCAATTTTTGGATAAGCCTGTAGAAGCCGAAAAGCTCGAAAAGCTTCTGCGCGCCGCCATGCAAGCCCCATCAGCCAAAAACCAGCAGCCTTGGGAATTTGTTGTGGTAGAGGACAAGGACCTGCGCGCCCAGCTCGCCACCGTTACCCCATACACCGCACCAGCCGGCCGCGCACCAGTGGTCATTGCCGTTTGTGGCAACCTAGAACGCGTCACCACGCCAAAATTCTGGGAAGTAGACTGCGCCGCCGCCATCGAAAACATCCTCCTAGAAGCCGTAGAGCTTGATCTCGGTGGCGTGTGGATGGGCATCTTTGGCGAAAGCGCCCACGCCCTGGCCGACCTCGTGCACCTGCCAGACAACGTCGTACCAATGTCCATGGTCGCCATCGGCTACCCAGAAAACGACCTCCCAGCCGTCGACCGCTTCGACCAAGCAAAAATCCACCACGAACGCTGGTAACAACAAAGGAATCTTCAAACCGAGCAGTCCTTTTAGCGTGCCATCACAAAAAACATATAAAAGTGTGAGTCGCATCACATAATGATACATAATAATGTGATTTTGCATGAAACCTAACAAAATTGCGCAAACGCTTTGTGCCATAA
>CAKQDL010000053.1 GCA_934229395.1 uncultured Peptococcaceae bacterium
CGATTAGCCCTCGTTCGTGCAGCTGTTTTTGTTTGTGCATTTTCTATTGGATGCGCTGCGCCACCACCACAAAGCGCCCATCTTGGGTGTGCTTTGAGCAGGTGGAAAGCATGAGGATTTGGTTGCCGTAAACTGGGTAAATGCCGGTGTCGTACAAGGCGTTTTGATTGACCCAATTCGTTAGAGCGCTGAACTCTTCTTCGGTAATGTCGCCCACGGTGCCGTAGTAACGGAAGCCTTCTTCGCTGGCGCCCAAAATGCGGGTTTTGATGGCAGCAATCACCTGATAACGGCGTTCTTCGCTCTCGGTGTAATAATAAATCGTTGGATGCGCTTGCCAATAGTCTTGGCTTTCGTACTCAGCCAAGGAGCCAAACATACTGTTGTCGTCCATTTCGTGGCCATAAATAATCCAGCTGCGACTGTTGCTGTTGCAGCCCTCGCCAATAAAAGGCGTGCCGGCCACAGAATAGCTGGTGTCAAAGGCGCGGCGCAAATAAAATTCCGGCTCACTCGGTGTATACATCACGGGATAGTCCACGCCTGTTCCAGGAATCACGAGCCAGCCATTAAAATCAGCGTTTTGTTCCTTGAGCTCGGCATAGCCATTTACGCGTTCCTCTGCCGTTGGCGCCTCACCGCCTGTGCCCATGGTGGATTTTAGCTCGTCAAAGGCCGAGACTGCTTTTTTGTCTTGGTACATATTGTAGCCCACAACCGAAGCAGAGCCAACGAATCCCACGGCGCATACAAAAATCAAAAGAAGAAGAACGATATCGCCTAGGCTTCGCTTTTGGCGTTTTTTCTTTTTTGCCAAAGGAATCTTCCTTTCTCACACAAAAGCGGCGGCACGTGACGCACCGCCGCTCGCTTATTGGTTTTTACTTTTTGCCCTTCATTCTACGTCTATTGGTGTATAGCGCTGCACCGAAGCAGAGCATGGCGCCAAAGAGCAGGGCAGAAATGGTCATCCATGTTTTGGTATCGCGGTCATCGCCTGTGGTTGGCGTTGATGTGGTAGCCACAGCGCTGCCAGCTTTGGCCGTGTTGGTAATGGTCCAGCTATTGCCACTGTTGGTAACAGATTTTGTGTAGCCACTAGGGACAGCCGTTTCATTGACGGTCCAGGAATAAGAGCTATCGAGGTTGGACCAGGTATACTTCCAATTCTTGGCTTCTGTGAGGCGCACTGCAGAGCCGTAGACGCTGCCGTTTCTGTAAAGCTGAACGCTTACAGAGCTTGGACGTGCAGATTCCTTGTCGTTTTTCCACACTTTGGTTACGCTCACGCTGGTTTTGGTGGTTGTGGTGTTGGTAGGGTTTGTGGTGCCGGAGCTCTTGGTATTGGTGATGGTCCAGCTGTTGCCACTGTTGGTGACCTTGCTGGTATAGCCACTAGGCACCGCAGCTTCCTTAACGGTCCAAGTGTAGGATTTATCGAGGTCGGTCCAGGTGTATTTCCAGTTGTTGCTGCTGCTTAGGGTCACAGCAGCACCAAAAGCCACACCGTTTCTGTAAAGCTGAGCTGTAACAGAGCTTGGACGGGTGGATTGAGTATCGTTTTTCCATACCTTGGTTACAATCACATTGACCTTATCGGCAGATGTTTTTGTGAGGTTGATAAACACTGGCTTACCAACAAAGGCCTTGCCATTTGCCATCATGGTGGTGGTGGCCTTGAGAGCGCCATCTGCACCCTTGGCTACAGCCACAGTGATGGCATAAACGGTGCTATCGTAGGTGATGGTGGCATCTGAGCCAACCTGCTCACTCATGGTGTAGGAGTAGGTACCTTCCTTGTCAAAGCTCAAAGCATCGAAGGTCACAGCCTTGGCCACGTTGGTTTTGGTTTGTACCACAGCGCCAGTGGTGGCATCGGAAAGCACAAAGCCAAACTTGCCATTTTCTGGGGTTTTGCCGTCAAAGCTCACAATGGCTTTGAGGTTGACTGTGGCTGGTTTGGCGGTTTTTGGCTTATAGGTATGGTTAAAGGTTGGGTTCAGGCCTGTGCCTTTTTCAGTGTCGATGACTTGGTCACCGTCTGGTGTAAAGCCATCCACATTTGTGGTAAAGACTTCGCGCACGGTGTAGCTTTGACCGTCGTTTGGCACGGTAAGGTTAAGGCTAAATTGGCCCACTGGCATTGGATAGCTGGCGATTGGTTTTTCACCAGTTTCAACCTTGCCTTCGTACACATCATAGCGCACCGTTGGAATTTGTCCGGCAAAATCTGTTTTGCCATCCTCTTTGTACCAGTTGTTGGTCACTGTTGCGCTTAGGGTGTCTGGCTTGCTCTTGTAGGTATTGTCAAAAACAATGTCGCCTGTGTGGGTCTTACCATCTTTTTTAACGTTTGTATCTAGGACGATTTTGCCATCCTTTTTGGTGGCTGTGGCGGTAATGCGGTAGACGCTGTCGTCATAAGCAATGTTGGTGTCTGTGCCGCGCTGCTCGCTCACAGTGTAAGTGTAGGTACCAACCTTATCAATAGAGATGGCATCAAAGGCCACCTTGCCGGCTACGTTGTACTTGAGCTGGAGGGTTTTGCCTGTGCTGTCACTAAGCACAAAGCCAAAGGTGCCGTTGGCTGGATTCTTATCGTCCAAAGAAACCTCTGCATCCAAGCTGAGGCTTGCTGGTGTTAGGACTTCGCCCACATAGGTGTGACTAAAAACAAGCTTAGGTGCTGCCGTTTTGGCGAGGTCGATGGTTTGGGCTGGTGCTTCTTTAAAGCCCTTTTTGTCGCTGCCAAAGCTTTCAACAATGGTATAGGTCTTGTCGTTGTCCTTCATGGTGAAGGTGATTGGGCTTGCCGTGGAGGACGCATATTTGACCAAGACTGGCTTTTCGCCACTTTCATAGGTGCCTTCGTAAACTTCGTAGGAAACAGATGGCGTTGCGCCCTTATACGCATTACGCCCTGTTTCGTCCAACCATTTGCACTCGATGGTCACTGTGGCTGTGGCGTCCTTTGTGGCCGTTTTTGCATCGGTTTTTACTTCTGCTTTTGTTTCGACCTTTGTTTCTTCTTTTGCATCCTTTGCCACTTCCTCAGCCGTTGCCGCAAATGGCGTGGCAATCATGCTCACAGCAAAAGCCATCGCCATGCATAGCGCCGTGATTCTCTTTCTCATGATTCTCATCTCCCTTATCCTCTTTGATAAAAAAATTTCTGCTTTTTTATACCCTTATTTTACCAAATTGCGACAATCAAGTATAGATAAAACATCACTTCTCACCACACTGTAACTATTGGGCGCAAAGAAGAGGACGAGCAAGAAATAGCAAACACGTATGCAAATAAAAAAGCCTTCTCCTTTTCATGAGGGAGAAGGTGAGTTTTCACGTGATTTTTGTGAAAAACTCGGATGAGGGTGTGGTTTTGCGAACGGCGCTGTTAATACGTCGTTCGCTATCGCTCACACCCCCTCATCCGTCACTGGGCCAAAAAGCGCGGTCCAGCGCCACCTCCCCCCCCTTAGGAAGAGGGGAAGGCTTTATCTATTCATTTGAAGGCTATATGTCTATTTCCCGACTGTCTCTTCGCTATTATTTACTTGGTTTTCTTTTTAAGCACATAGGCAGCGCCGAAGCAAAGGGCAGCTGCTAGGAAGAGGCCCGCGATCATCATATAGGATGAGGTGCCGCGTTCATCGCCTGTGGTTGGGGTGCTCGTGGTGGAGCTTGAGCTCGTGCTACTGCCTGTTTTGGCGGTGTTGGTGATGGTCCAATCGTTACCGCTGTGGGTCACAGAACGGGTGTAGCCTGTTGGCACGGCTGTTTCGTTGACAGTCCATTCGTAGGAGCTGTCGAGGTTGGACCAGGTGTACTTCCAGTTCTTCTCTTCGGTGAGGCGTACAGCAGAACCGTAAACGCTACCGTTTCTATAAAGCTGAACACTTATAGAGGTTGGGCGAGAGGATTCCTTGTCGCTCTTCCACACCTTGGTAACGGTGACAGTGGTTGTTTTGGTTGTGGTGTTGGTTGTGGATGATTTTTTGGTGTTGGCAAAGACAATGGTGCCAGTAAACGCGGCGCCAGCCTTTTGGGTGCTTGTAGTAGCTTGATAGTTGCCGTTAGCGTCCTTGGCCACATTCACAGCCACGTCATACACAGTAGCATCGTAGTTGATGGTGGTAGAGGTGCCTACCTGTTCGCTCACGGTGTAGTTGTAGGTGCCTTCGTTGTCAAAGGTGAGGGCATCAAAGGTCACGTTTTTGCCAACGTTTTTCTTGGTTTGTACCACATTGCCGGTGGTTTTATCTGAAAGCACCACACTGTAGGCGCCATCTGCTGGAGCTGCACCATCGTAGGTGACTTCGGCAGAAAGATTCACCGTTGCAGGTGTTCCCTTAGTTGGTTCAACATAGGTGTGGCTAAAAAGTGGGGTCAGGCCTTGGCCGAGCTTGAGGTCAATGACTTGGTTGGCAGCCTCTGCAAAATACTTGCTTTCGGTGGCGAAGACTTCCTTTAGAGTATAGGTTTTATCGTCGTCTTCCAAATCGAATTCCAAGGTATCCTTGCCTGCTTCCATGCTGTAGGTTTTAACAGGCTTTTCGCCTTCTTCAATCATACCTTCGTAAAGCTCGTAGCTCACTGCCGGATGTTCGCCAGTGTAGGCGGTCTTACCGTCTTTTTGGTACCACTTGGCTGTAACAGTAATTTTAACAGTTGGTACATCTACGGTTGGGTCTTTCACTTCTGTATTTTCTGCAGCCTGTGCCAATGGCAGGCCGAGCATGCTCACAGAAAAAAGCAACGCCATCATAAGGGCGAATAATCTTTTCTTCATTGTGTCATCTCCTCTGATTATCTGTTGAATGGATTTGATTTATTATACCACGTTCAACTTTTGTTTGTCGCCATAGGCAGCTATATTTTCTCTCTGCCTTTGCTCAGATAGACATCGGCTTGGCTTCAAAGAAGAAGGCTGCCATCAGCGGTCCGCCAACGCCAAAAGCAAAACCGCTTACGCCATGAATGATAGAGGCCACAAACACCATGCCGCCAAAAATAAGTAAAGTTTGAACGTCCATTTTCCTCCTCTAAAAAATCATAGCCACGCCGCTCACAACCATAAAGAAGCAGACAAACTTGCGCATGGCCAAGGCATCCATGTGGGCAACGAAGCGTTTGGCCACCAAAAGCCCTGCAAACAAAAAGACCAAACCCAGCATGGTGTAGCCCAAAAGGTCCACGTTTACCATGCCGTTGATGGCGCGCAGTGCAACATCTATGATACAAATAAAAATATTGAGCATTTGAATGGTGCCAATATACTCTTCCTTGCTCTTGCACGCCTGCATAAAAAAGGCAGCCATCGGTGGCCCACCAACGCCAAAGGCCCCCATGATAACGCCACTCACTATGGCAAACACGCTCATTGTTTTGCCACTTATGCGCAAGTGAAAGGCGCTCTGCCCCCACATAAGATAGGCCGCCATAAAAATAAAAACCACGCCCATGATCTTGTGCCACAGTGGGTTGTCGCCATACTGCTTGAGCACCAAAACCGAGGCCAAATCGGCCACCACAAAGACCGCGCACCACGGCAAAATCCACTGCCAATCAATGCTCTTGCGATACAAATAGCCATTGTAAAGTGCCAATACAAAGGCCATCAAGGGCGCAAGGGCCAAAGATGCCGTGTAACCAAAAATATAAGGAAACACCATCAGCACCACAATGCCAAAGGCAAAGCCGCTGATGCCCTGAATCACCGCAGCCACAAAGACCACAGCGCCAAAAATAAGAAGCGTTTCTAAGCTCAAAAAATTCTCCCCCTTTACCTATTAGGTGTATCATAGCTACGCGTTATTTTCAAGCGCAAAAAACCGCCCCAAAGGGCGGCGCAGGCTTAGTAGCCATACTTTTTTTGCTTTAGGACAAGAAAGATTGCCGTCATTGTAGCCGACATGGTTTCTGCCAACACCACAGAGCACCAAATGCCATTAATACCAAAAAGAAGCGGCAAAACGAGGATAAAGACAATTTCAAACAGCACCGTGCGCATGAAGGAAATAATGGCCGAGGTAAGGCCATCGTTTAAGGCCGTAAAAAAGCCCGAGCCAAAAATCGCAAAGCCCATCATAAAAAAGGACAGGGCAAAAATCCGAAAGCCCGACACCGTGAGCGCGCGAAGCACCTCGTCGTAGCCCACAAACACCATTGCAAGAGGCTCTGCGGCGAGCTCGGCCAAGGCCACCATACTCACGGCACAAAGACCAATGAGAATCAGGCTCTTTTTTAGCAAATTGTGCAGCTCTGTGGTGTTGCGCGCGCCATCATGATAGCCCACAACCGGCGCCATCCCTATAGAATAGCCAATAAAGGCAGCCGAGAAGGTAAAGCTTACATACATCATCACCCCATAGGCCGCCACGCCATCTGCCCCGGCGTATTTTAAAAGCTGAGCATTGTACAGCATGGCCACCACGCTCATAGAAATGTTGCTCATGAGCTCCGAAGACCCATTCACGCAGGCCTTTCCAATGGCGCGAGCGTCAAAGCACGTTTTGCCCAAGCGCAGGAGGCTCGTATTTTTTCGTGCAAAATAGATAAGGGGCACCAGTCCACCCACCATTTGGCTCGCCGCTGTGGCAACGGCAGCGCCTGTGAGCTTATACGCCATCGGCAGCCCAATCACGAGCACAGCATCCAAAACCATGTTGCACAGCCCTGCGCAGAGGATCACCGCAAAGCCTAGATTTGGCCTTTCGGCCGTCACAAAAAAGGATTGGAACAACAGTTGGAGCATAAAAAAGGGGACCGCTGCAAGCAATATGCGTCCGTAGGTGATGCAGTTTTCCAGTATCTCACCCTCTGCCCCCAAGAAAATCGCCACAGGGCGCAAAAACACAATGCCAAGGGCAGCAATCACAAGACCTGCAATAAAGGCCGTATACACAAGGAGGGAAAAAAACCTTTTGGCCCTTTTCTCGTCGCCCTGGCCCAAGGTTTTGGCCACCAAAGCCGAGCCACCGGTCCCCAGCATAAAGCCCGCAGAGGAGAGAATCATCAAAAAAGGCATAATAAGATTGACCGCCGTAAAAGCCGTTTTTCCCGCAAAGTTCGACACAAAGAACCCATCCACCACACTATAAATAGAGGTGAATATCATCATCAAAACAGAGGGCAGGGTAAAACGCAAAAGGCGCCCGTAAGAAAAATGATCCGATAATTGAATGCTCATAACTCCTCCTCGTTAAAGTGTTTCTATTTGTGCACGAAGGCCCGCCAAAGATTTCGCTGTTAAGGAAATATGCGTGTTGATTTCTTCCTCCGTCCAATCAGCCAAGGCCGCCATTTCGGCTGCTACAAGGCGGGCCACTGTGGCCTCAGATTTTTTTTCGCCCTCGGCCGTCAAATAAACCATTTTCGCCTTGCCCGACCCCTTTTCCAGTACCACCACACCCTCTGCTTCAAGCTTTTTTAAGGCAGAATGCACCGTCTGCTTGCTTAGGCCAAAATTTTTGTAGATGCTGCTTTGTGGGCACTTGCCGCCACTCACATAAACCTCATAAAGAATACGCAAAGCGCTGTCGCTAAGCCCCAGCTTCACCGCCGCCTGATGGTACAAACCGTCTATTTCTGACACATAGTAATTGATTTGGTTTAGTTTTTCTAGTTGCTGTATATTCATAGCTCTCCTCCACTTGGTCTGAAATCGTACTTACAACGCACAGCATAGTACGATATCAGACCATTGTCAAGACACAAAAAAACCGCCCGATGGCGGCGAGGGTTTATTCTGCAACATAAGTGATATGGTAGAAGGTGTCTTCTGGGATGCGGATGTCGGTGAGGCGGTTGTGCTCGAAGTGGCCACTTAGGCCCATGGCTAGGGCTGTGAGATGGAAGTGGCAGATACCTATGCCCAAATCGAGCTCTTTCATGCGGACGGCGTCGCGGCCTAGACTGCCTTTGTGGGTTTCGTAGAAGTAGAAACGGTTGTCTTTTTTGACGACGCGCCATGGTTGGCCGTTGGAGGAGGAAGGTGCTAGGCGCAGCATTTCTAGGGGCAGGGCGTAATCGCCGGCGTGCTCTTCGCTGAGTTGCACCTGGAAGGAATCTTCGGTAAAGATGTTGCGCCACAGCTCGCGCTCGTCTGATTTGGCCATAAGGCGGAGCATATTGTCGGCGGTGGAGCGGCGCTCTTGGGCGTAGCCGACTGGGGCTACGGCTGGAAACCATTCATCTTTTTCGATATTCATAAGGCTTTCAAATTGGCTGCGTTTAAAGGTGCCACCTAGCCACACGCTGCCTAGGCCTTCTTTTTCGGCACCTAGGAGAACGCTTTGAAGCGTGTAACCCAAAGCCAGCGGCGCGAGCTCACTCATATCATTTTCTTTTATGGAGGCGCCGAGATAGGTGGAGGCGCCTTTCACAATGCCATAGGTGCCGAGGGTTTCGCCCTTGGCATCAGTGTCGCGGTCAATCATGTGCAGGCGCACCTTCACACCAAAGGGATTTTTGGCTATTGTAATGAGGCTTTTGAGGTAGTTTTTTTCTCTAGGCCCTAGGGGCATGGTTTGGAAGGAACGCACGCTGTGACGATTTCTGATAAGATTTGCAATTTTTGGCTCTGTCATTGTTATCACCATTTCTCTGTCGTTTATGCAGGGTATTTCTACTATGATACCATATTTTTTTAGTTACATCTATCGTTCTTTGTTTACAGCTATTCCTGAGCGCGTTACAATGATTGCGGAACAAAAAAGGAGCTTATCATGAAAAAAACACTTTCACTTTTACTCATCACCCTCTGCCTTTTTTCTATGTCTGGCTGTGGCGCGCCAAAGGAACGCAGCTACAACATTGCCCCATCGGGCGAATGGCAAGACGGCACCTACACCATTACCACCAAGGGATTTAAGAGCAACTTTGACGTCACCACCACCATCAGCGATGGCAAGCTGGCCTCTGTAGAGGTGGGCGACAACAAGGAAACGGCGTCCCGCGGCGGTCGTGCCATAAAAACCATGCCCGACGAGATGATCGAGGAGCAAACCTATGATGTAGATATCGTGAGCGGCGCCACCCGCACCTCCACGGCCTTGCGCACTGCTGTGGGCGAAGCCCTCGAAAAGGCCAGCGCAAAGAGCGGGGATGAATAGATTAACAAGAGGTGTCCTTTGGGCATCTCTTTTTCTTTGCATGGTACCAAAAACTATGCTACACTTGGCTTTATTGTCACTTTCGGGAGGTTTTTTATGACACAAAGTCACTCTTTTATCAAACGCTACTACAAATTTGTTTTGCCTAATATTTTTGCGATGCTCAGTATCAGCGCTTATTTTTTGGCGGATACCTATTTTATTTCGGCGGCTGTTGGTCCTGATGGGCTTACGGCGCTCAATTTGGTGCTTCCTGTGTATAGTCTCATTATGGGCTTGGGGCTAATGATTGGTGTGGGTGGGGCCACGCGCTTTCGCATTTTGCTTTCCAATGGCAGCTCTGAAGGCGGGAGCTATTTTGGCAACGCTATTTTCTACACCTTTTTGCTCAGCCTTCCCTTTCTTGTGGTTGGTTGCTTTTATCCGGACGAGATGGTGGTGCTCCTTGGCGCCGACGCGTCTATTTTGGGTCCGGCGAGCGACTATTCTTCTATCTTTATGCTCTTTACGCCTTTTTTTATGTGGAACCATGTGTGCAACTGCTTTACCCGCAACGATGGCGCGCCCAATGTGGCTATGGTGGCGACCATTGTGAGCTCTCTTTTTAACATTGTTTTTGACTATATTCTCATGTATCCCCTGGGCATGGGTATGGCTGGGGCTGCGTGGGCCACGGCGCTTTCGCCGATTGTGGCCATTTTAATCAACCTTACGCACATTTTGAGCAAAAAATCGTCGATTTCTCTCAGGCATACGAGCCTTTCTATTGTCAAATGCCTCCACGCTTGTCAGCTTGGCGTGGCGGCCCTCATTGGCGAGCTGGCGCTGGGGATTACCACCTTGGTATTCAACTTCCTTATTTTGAACCTCGCTGGCAACATTGGCGTGGCGGCCTATGGCGTGATTGCCAACATTGCCTATGTGGCCAACGCCATCTATAATGGCCTTTCGCAAGGGGCGCAGCCGCTCTTCTCCCAATATTACGGCGAGAGGAGCTGGCCAAAGCTTTCGCACAGCCTGCGCTTGACCTTTATCAACGGCTTTGCGATTGCCCTCATTATGGTGGCCATTACCTTCTTTTGGGCCGATCCTATTGTGGCTATTTTTAACAGCCACAACAATGCCCCTATGCAAGACTTGGCAACTCACGGCATCCGCCTCTATTTTACAGGCTATCTCCTTGCCTCTATCAACATTGCTGCCACGAGCTACCTTGCAGCAACAACGGCGGCACGCTGGGCCACTGCCACCTCCTTTATGCGTGGCGCTGGTGCCACCATTCCTTGTGCCCTCCTCTTGTCCTATCTCTTTGGCATGACCGGCGTATGGCTGACCTTTGCCACTGCCGAGGCTGTGACCCTCATCCTCGTTGCCATTGCTCTGCACCGCGCCAATGGGCGTTACCGCGCTATGATGTGCGGCTAGAAAGGAGCCACCTATGAAAAACGCTTTGCGCATCATCCTCTACTTTATTTTCGTTGCAGTCGGCTTCAATTTGTCTGGCGGCGTTATGGCTCTTTTGATGGACTTTGCGCCCTCCTCCTGTGGGCAGGCGCCACTCCTTCCGGGCTGGGCCTTTGCTGGCGCGCTTTTAAATATGGTGGTGTGCGAGCGCGTGGGGGTGCCCAAGTCCACCATCCTTACCTTTTGGCTCGTTACCTTGGGGCCCTTTGTGCTCAATTATTTAAATATACGTGGCATTCTTCTTGTATCTACGTCTATATTTTTCTCCGATGTGGCCATCCGCCTCTTGTACCTTTCTGCCTTTGTGGCAAGCTTTCTCACCCTCAACAAACTGCGCCATCGCTAGGCGCTGCAAACCGTTCTATATGGACGGTTTTTTTCTTTATATAAGGGAATATTTCTTGATTTCGCAACATAGTGTGCTATCCTATAGGCAAGAGAACAACCGATGCCCATTTCCTATGTCAAACGAAGATTGGTGATGAAATGAACGTATTTGATATTTTAGGGCCTATTATGATTGGCCCATCGAGCTCTCACACTGCTGGCGCTGCACGCATTGGCCTTGTGGCCCGCACCCTTTTGGGTCATGACGCTGCTAGGGCTGAAATTTTGCTCCATGGTTCCTTTGCCAAAACCTACAGGGGCCACGGCACCGACCGCGCCCTCGTGGCTGGTATTTTGGGGATGCACCCTGACGATGAACGCCTGCGCGATGCCCTCACCCTTGCCAAAGAGCGCAATGTAGCCATTGATTTTGTGGAAACAGACATTGATGGCGCCCATCCAAACACTGCAGAAATTCATCTCACCGCTTCTGACGGCTCCACCACCTCGGTGCGCGGCGCTTCTGTTGGTGGCGGCAACATTCGCATCACACGCATCAACGATTTTCCTGTTTCTCTCACTGGCGAATTTTTTACCCTCGTTATCATCCATCGCGACACCCCTGGGGCCATTGCTGAAGTGACGGATGCGCTGCGCGAAGGCGGCGCCAACATTTGCCACTTCGACCTCTCGCGCAAGAGCCGCGGCGGCGAAGCCATTATGTCCATCTCTGTCGATGCCCTGCCAAATTTGGACAGCGTCTCCCTTGTGCAAAAAATTCAAGGACTTGATAATATTTATTCTGTCATCGCCATTCCTGCCATTATTTAAGAAAGGAGCCCTTTTATGGAGCCTTTAAAATATACATCCATCGCTGAGCTTGTTGAGCTCGCCACCGAACGCGACATGAGCATTTCTGAGCTTGTGCTCTACGACCAAGCCAAGCAGCTTGATGAGGATCCAGATGATCTCTACGAAAATATGCGTCAAAACTACCACGTGATGCTAAAAAGCATCGAAAAGGGCTGCCGTGCCGACATCAAATCCACCAGCGGCCTTACTGGTGGCGATGCTTATAAGCTCTTTGAGGTGCAAAAGGACCACAAATGTCTCACCGGTTCCTTTATGGTCGGTGCCATGTGGCGCGCCCTTGCCGTGAGTGAGCACAACGCTGCCATGGGGCGCATTGTTGCGGCGCCAACGGCTGGCAGCTGCGGCATTTTGCCAGCAGCCATTGCCACCATGCAGGACGAATACGGAAAAAGCGAGCGCCGCTGCGTGATGGCCCTCTTCACAGCCTCTGCCGTAGGTATGGTCATTGCCAACACAGCCTCCCTCGCAGGCGCAGCCGGTGGTTGCCAAGCAGAATGTGGCGCCGCCTCTGCCATGGCCGCAGCTGCTGTGGTAGAAATGGCCAAGGGCACCCCAGCGCAATGTGGCGAAGCTGTGGCCATTGCCATTAAAAGCATCCTAGGCCTGGTGTGCGATCCAGTGGCCGGCCTTGTAGAAATTCCATGCATTAAGCGCAACGCCAGTGGCGTCACCACGGCCTTTATGGCCGCTGAGTTGGCCCTAGCCAACATCACCAGCCATATTCCAGCCGACGAAACCATCCTCGCCATGAAACGCGTGGGTGATTCCATGCCACCAACCCTCAAGGAAACAGCCGAAGGCGGCCTCGCAGCCACCCCAACAGGCAAAGCCCTCCACAAAAAAGTCTTTGGTGACCCTATCCCATCAAGCTGCCCCTACAAGCAAGGCTAAGCGAACATAAAAGAAGCCCTCGCCGATTGGCGGGGGCTTCAGTCTGTCGAAGAACCCTGTTTTGATT
>CAKQDL010000054.1 GCA_934229395.1 uncultured Peptococcaceae bacterium
ATCTCAATCCCTGTTCCTGTGCGAAGGTTCTTTTTTGATGCCAAAAAAGGGCGATTTCGCTATTTCCCGACTGCCCCGTTTTGTCTATTCAAGGTTTTCTGGAACACGATATTTTGTCCATAAATCTTTTTCTACAGCACTCATCATGCGTTCTTTTACAAGAGGATTGTCTTTCTTTAGTGTGGTTAAAAGATTTTTTACATCGCTACGTGTGGTATAACCATCGGCAGGACACTTGTTTTGAATGATTGGAATGCCGATTTGGCGTCCAATTTTTGTTATGTCCTGCTCGCTGACATAGACCATTGGACGAATAACGGTAACATCCGAGCGCGTTAGATAGGCGCGTGGTGCGAAGGTTTGCATATGCCCCTCGTAAAAAAGGCTCATAAGTAATGTTTCGATGACATCATCCATGTGGTGGCCCAAGGCAACCTTGTTGCAGCCGTTTTCGTGGGCCCAGCCGTTGACGGCGCCTCGGCGCATACGGGCACATAGGGAGCAAGGATTCTTTTCTTTGCGCTCGTTAAAAATTAGTGGACCAATTTCACTTGGAATTATCTCGAAAGGCACCTCAAGCTTCTCGCAAAAGGCTTGCATTTCTGTATAGTCGTTTCCCCAACCCATATCCAGAGAAACGGCTTTGATATTAAAATTACATGGAAGTGCACGTTTTAAAACAGCCATAGCGTATAACAAGAGCGTACTATCTTTACCACCGGATAACCCAATAGCAATGGTATCGCCCTCTTCAATAAGTCCATAGTCTCGGCTGGCTCGTCGAATTTTTGCAAAGAGATCTTTGTTGTAGGGTCTCCATTCGCTAGCTTTCAATAGTCATACAACTCCTTTAGGTTAGATATGCAACCATTATAGTGTGAGAGGCGATAAGCGGTCAAGAAAGAAACGATATGCATACAGTTTGCCGATGAGGTTGAGAATAGGCTGTTGTTTCGTATATAATAAACAGATAAGGAGGAGTGGATGTGTGTAAAAAGGAATTTGCAAAAAAACTGATGCAAAATACTATTGTGTTCAGTTTGTGTAGCTTGTTATTTGTTGGTGGAGCAATGGCAGAAGAATCACCAGAAAAATACGGAGAAGAGCCCATTGCGCCAGGCGTAATTCATGAGTCTTACTCGTGGAGTACGAACTATGGAAATATTCTGTTTGATGTACTGAAATGTGATTTGACCAATTCTGACTTGGATTTGCGCCTTGTGGCGGGCGGTGGCGAATACACGAGAAAAGCTACCGTTTCTGCTATGGCAACAAGCACCAATGCGACAGCGATGATTAATGGTGATTTTTTCAATATGGCATTGCAAGGTGCGCCGATAGGACCTTCCATCATTAATGGCACACTGGCCTCATCGCCTGCAGTTATTGAAGGCATCTATTCGCTAGGGATTGACACAAACGATACAGCTTACATTGAGGCGATGGCCTATAATGGTCTTCTTACGGCGGCAGATGGAGCGAGCTTCCCGATTGATGGACTGAATAAGACATACTATTGGCATGATCCATCTCAGGCGGAGAGCCATACAAACCTTATTCAAATGTACAATGATATATGGGGCTCTAGCTCGAGAGGCCATTCAACAAATACGGAAGTATTAATTAATGCAGAAGGTATTGTCGAAAAAATTTCATATGGTGAAACGCTTCCGTACGAAGTGCCTGATGGTAAAATTATTCTTCAGGTCAATGGTGTAGCAGAAACCTTTATAAAAGAGCATTGCCCGATAGGCTCAAGGGTTCAAATTCACTCTGAAGTAACACCGAATAGAAACTGGCAGTTTTTAGTTGGCGGCCATGCACTTCTTGTCGATCATGGAAAAGTGGTGCCCTACACCAAAGATTTATCTTCTTTGGCAGGTGTACGCGCCAGAACAGCGGCAGGTATTTCGTCGGATGGCAAAACCCTATGGTTTGTATGCGCGGAAGGTCGTACCAATCGCAGTGTAGGTGCTCATTTATCGACACTGGGCTATTTTATGCAGTACATAGGCGTAAATAAAGCCTTGAATCTTGATGGTGGCGGCTCTACCACAATGGTACTCAAACATACCGGAGAAACCAATTATTCGACTGTTATAGCACCAGAAGGCTACGGCGCAATGCGTGCGGTGGTTAATGGCATTGGTGTTTATAACAGCACACCAATTGGCGATGTTGCAACTTTCCAAGTAAATGGCCCCGATACGGTCGCCATAGGTGAAAGTGTTCAATACAGCGTAAGCAAGGTTATGGATGCAAATTATCATTTCTTAAGTACAGATAGTGGGTTTAGCTTAGCTACACTTTCTGGAACAGGTACAATAAACGGCTTCCAATATACGGCTACAAAAGAAGGTAAAGATACACTGCGCGTCAGCCATACGTCTGGAGCTACACAGGATAAGACAATCACTGTTCAAGGGCCAGAGGTATATTCCAGCATCCGACTCGAAAGAGATGGCGCATTTATGGTGGATAATGGCTCGACTGTCAATGTTAAACTTTACGGTACCAAGAAAACTGGCGAAGAGGTGCTATTAGACACAAGCGTAGCAGATTGGACCGTTGAAGGGTTTTCTGGAAATGTTCAAAATGGCAGTGTAAGTATCACAAATACAAATGATGTGGCGAATGGTTATATTGTGGCAAACTTAGGTCAATTAAAGGCTGAATGTGTGCTTGGTAACGCGAAATATAATCTTATCGATCTTTACATTAACGAAAGCTCCTATTGGTTCAACGGAAACGAATATACGCTCGACCAACCACCTATTATAAAAAATAGCCGTACCATGGTGCCGTTGCGTTTGATAACCGAGGCATTGGGCGGCGAGGTGGAATGGTATAAAGACAATACCATTACCATTGATTATAAAAATCGTCACTTGGAATTAAAAATTGGCTCAAAAACTGCCAAAGTTGATGGGAAAACTGTGACGACAGATACTGCACCGCAAATCAGCAAATCACGTACGCTTGTGCCAATTCGATTCATTTCGGAACAAATGGGCATGGATGTAGAATATTTGCAAGCAACAAAGTGCGTTACAATTTGCGCGAAAAAGTAAATAAAAGGAGGACGCCGTGAATCCACTTAAAATAATCTTTATCGTCCTTGGTTTTTTAAGTTTAGGGCTAGGGACAATAGGCGCTTTTGTTCCTATCTTACCAACAGTGCCCCTGTATCTTTTGGCGACCTTGCTTTTTGCCAAAAGCTCTACAAGGCTACATGATTGGTTCACGCATACAAAGATGTATGAGAAGCATCTAGCAAGCTATGTGGCAGGAGAGGGGATGACCATATATACCAAAAGAAAAATAGCAATTACCATCACCTTGAGTATGCTTTTGGGAGCACTGTTAACCCTTGAAGTACCTGCCGTAAAATGGATACTTTTGGCAACCTGGCTAGGATTAATGACCTATTTTTTCTTTTTTGTAAAAACAAAAACACACTAACAAGAAAAGGCCTTGAAAGAGTGCGTGACTCTTTCAAGGCCTTTTCTTGTTAGTCAACATCTGGCGCTTCGTATGTTTTAAAGGTCATCATGTTTAGTGGAATTTCAACAAGCTGTTGAACCAAATCAGGGCGACCCCAGAATTTTTCCTCTTCGGAAATATCCTCAGCAGAACCAAGAAGAAGAACAACAGGCACCTGACCGCCGAATCCTTTAATAAAAGCTTGGATTTTCTTTGCGCGTTCGATAGGGTCTTGCTCAACAAAAGACTTGTCTACAACAGCAACACCGATGACACGTGTATCGGTTTTTACCAATGCACCATTAAATTTCATTACATTACCTCCTAAGGGACATGATAAGCTTATCATAACATAAAGTATTCTGGATTTCGAGGATAAGCCGATAATAATCTAGTTGAAATTTGCAAGGCACGGGGATAATATCGCTAAACTTTGAGAGAAAAATAGGCTATAATAGTTTTATTGTTTTTAATAATCATGATGCAGTATCTTATCAAGAAAATGAACGGAAAATAGGAGTAAAGAGTAGCAGTGAATCAATGGAATAAAATGAGTGTGGCGCAAATTAAAGAGACGCTTGCTGGACTGGAAGAAGCACAACAGTCTGAGGTGTGTGGTATTCTCCTGCAAGATGAACGAAAAGGCGTTGTTGCCTTGGCCAACAAAATGCTTCGTCAAATTGAAAAAAATGCTGCCGAAAAGCAAAGGTTAGTAGAGCTGTGGAATTACGAAAAAGAAGCAATACGTAAAGGATATACGTGCATTATAGGTACCGATGAAGTAGGCAGAGGTCCTTTGGCCGGTCCAGTTGTTGCGGCAGCTGTCGTATTGCCAGAAAATTGTATGCTGGCAGGTATTAACGATTCGAAAAAACTGAGCGAAAAGAAACGCGAGGCGCTTGCAGAAGAAATCAAAAATAATGCAATTGCCTATGCCATTAAAGAAGTGAGCCCAGAAGACATTGATCGGCTAAACATTCTCCGCGCTGCAGAAAAAGCAATGGAAATGGCCGTAGAAGCATTAAATATAGGTGACTATGTGTTAATAGACGGCGATAATCGCCCGCGTTTTGAGCAGCCTTCGCAAAATATTATAAAAGGGGATGCCAAAAGTATTTCAATCGCGGCAGCGTCCATTATTGCAAAAGTGTATCGCGACAATCTGATGGTTGACTATGACGAAATATATCCAGAGTATGGCTTTGGAAAACATAAAGGGTATGGTACAGCTGAACACTACAACGCATTAAAACAATATGGTCCATCGCCTATTCATCGTCGGTCATTTAGACTTGAATAATGCACATGGTCGCGTTGCGACCAAAGAAAAAAGCTTAAAAACAGAATAAAATTTTGTTTTATAAAATTGGTAAGATAACGTCTACTAAAAAACATTTCTAATTGCTAGAATAAGCTTGTCTTTTAGAAAACGAAATTTATTAACATTTTATGGAGGCTTATAACATGAGTGAAATGAATTACGATTTAATTATTCTTGGTGGCGGCCCTGCTGGTCTTGCAGCTGGTATCTATGGTGGTCGTGCACGTTTGAAAACCTTAATCATCGAAAAGGGTACCATCGGTGGCCGCGCAGAAACCACTCGTGAAATCGTAAACTATCCTGGTGTTCTTGAAACAACTGGTCCAGATCTTACTGACAGCATGCGTCGTCACGCTGAAAAGTTTGGCGTTACCATTGTTCAAGAATCTCCAAAGGATGTTGTTCTTGAAGGTGAAACCAAGGTTGTTAAAACCCGCAAGAACACCTACACCGCTCCAGCTATCATCATTTCTACCGGTACTTCCGCTAGAATTCTTGGCATCCCTGGTGAAAAAGAATTCGCTGGCGCTGGCGTAGCTTACTGCGCAACCTGCGACGCTGAATTCTTCAAAGATCAACGCGTTTGCGTAATCGGTAGCGGCGACCAAGCAATTGAAGAAAGTATGTTCATTGCAAAGTTTGCTACTGAAGTAACCATCATCGTTCTTCACGAAGAAGGCGTTTTGGATTGCAATAAGGTTGCTGCTCAAAAAGCTTTTGCACATCCAAAGCTCAAGTTTGTTTGGAATTCTGTTGGTAACGCTATTCTTGGCGAAGACGAAGTTAGCGCACTCCAAGTGAAGAACCTCAAGACCAACGAACTTACCGATATCCCTTGCGAAGGCGTATTCTTCTTCGTAGGTCAAGTACCAGAAACCAAGGGTCTTACCGATAAGGGCATGGCATTTGACGAAAGAGGCTACATCCTCACCAACGATCGTATGGAAACCAACCTCGAAGGCGTTTATGCTGTTGGTGACGTACGTCAAAAATATCTCCGTCAAGTTGTTACTTCTGCTGCTGATGGTGCGATTGCTGCTACCGCTGCAGAACGTTACATTGAAGAAGTAAAAGACTTCAATACCCGCATCCTCGGTTCCGAAAAGCCTGTACTTCTTGCATTCTGGAGCCAAGAATACGATGGCAGCCTTGAAGCCATTCAAGCTGTTGATGCTAAGAATGCAGAAACTGGTTCCCACATGTATGTTGAAGTGGACTACATGCGCAAAAAGACCTTGGCTAACAAGTTCAACATCACCTTGAGCGAAGAAAAGCCAGCTGTTGTTATTGAATTGGTTAACGGCGAAATGACCAGAGAAGTAACTGCAGAAACCCTTTAATTAATAAATTGAAAGCATGTGCCAATTGATGGCACATGCTTTTTTAGTTATAATGTAATTTTTACTATTGTATGGCATTGTTGTATGTAAATTACGTTGGATTTATTGTATTTTGATAGGAATTGCATTATAATTAATTCTAATGAGTTACTATATTCATAATAAACTAAAGGAGGATATTTATTATGAGCGCAGAAATTTCTAGCATTATGGAAACGAAAGTGTATTATGCACACGAAGAGGATTCCATTGAAAACGTTCTAAAAATCTTAGTAGATAATAAAATTAGTGGCGTGCCTATCGTCAATAAAGATATGGAAGTGGTCGGCTTCATTAGCGATGGAGATATTATGAAATTCATCGCAAAACAGGATCCACGCATCATTGATATGACAAGCTTTGTTACCGTTTGGTATGATTCTGAAAGCTTAGACCAAAAAATGGATGATTTACTTAATATCAATGTTATGGAGTTGGCAACAACCAAAATTATTTATGCAACACCAGACCAAAGTGTTGATGAAGTGGCGCGTACACTAGGCAAAAAACGTATCAAAAAGCTTCCTGTTATTCAAGATGGCAAGTTGGTAGGTGTTATTAGTCGTCACAATATTATTCGCTTTATTATCTCATACCAACTTGAAAGAGGAGAAGAACGTCAATGAGTCAACAACAAAAGGCCGTTATTACAGTAACAGGTATCGATAAAATTGGTATCATCGCAAAAACAACCACGATGCTCTCTGAACATCATGTAAATGTATTGGATATTAGCCAAACTATTTTGGATGAATATTTCAATATGATTATGCTTGTTGATATTTCCAACAGCGATATTTCTCTTCAAGAATTGGTTGATGAATGCGACAATATTGGCAAGGAAATGGGTTTGGACGTTCGTTGCCAGCATGAAAACATCTTCAAATTCATGCACCAAGTATAATAGGAGGTAACAATGCCTATTTCATATAATTCAGCTGAGATTTTTGAAACCATTCATATGATTGCAGAGGAAAACCTGGATATTCGTACAACAACGATGGGGATTTCCTTGAAGGATTGTATCTCTGAATCCACACAAAAAACCTGTGATAAGATTTACGATAAGATTACACGCTTGGCCGAAAATCTTGTTCCAACTGGCGAAGCCATTTCAAAGGAATATGGGATTCCTATCATCAACAAGCGTATTTCTGTTACACCTATTTCAATCATCGGTGAAGCATGCGCAGACCGTGATTATGTTGCAATTGCAAAAACATTGGATCGTGCAGCAAAAACAGTTGGCGTAAACTTTATTGGCGGTTATAGTGCCTTGGTACAAAAAGGCATGACCAATGCTGAAAAAGAATTTTTAAACTCTATTCCTGAAGCCTTGGCATCTACTGATTTAGTATGTTCTTCTGTAAATATTGGTAGCAGTAAAGCTGGTATCAATATGGATGCAGTAGCCTTGCTTGGACGCATTATTAAGCAAACAGCTCAATTAACAGCTGCTCAGGATGGTTTGGGATGCGCCAAATTTGTTGCATTTTGTAATGCAGTAGAAGACAACCCATTCATGGCAGGGGCTTTCCATGGTGTTGGTGAAGGTGAAGCCGTTTTGAGCGTGGGTGTTAGTGGTCCTGGTGTCGTTTTAAATGCTGTAAAGGGGCGCGAAAACCTTCCTTTTGATGAGTTGGCTGAAATGATTAAACGCATGGCGTTTAAGATTACACGCTCTGGTGAAATGGTTGGTAGAGAAGCTGCGCGTCGCCTAAACGTTCCTTTTGGTATTGTTGACCTTTCTTTGGCACCAACTCCAGCAGTAGGCGACTCTGTTGCAGATATCCTAGAAGCATTTGGTCTAGAAAGATGTGGTACACACGGTACAACTGCTGCTCTTGCAATGCTTAATGACGCTGTTAAAAAAGGTGGCGCAATGGCCTCTAGTCACGTTGGTGGCTTAAGTGGTGCATTTATACCTGTCAGCGAGGATGCAGGCATGATTAGAGCTGTTGAAGACCATAGCTTAAGCTATGATAAGCTTGAAGCCATGACTTGCGTTTGTTCTGTGGGTATTGATATGGTTGCTATTCCTGGTGACACCCCAGAAGAAACAATTGCTGCTATGATTGCAGATGAAGCTGCAATTGGTATGATTAATAAAAAAACAACTGCAGTACGTGTTATTCCTGTTCCAAATAAGGGCGTTGGTGAAATGGTTGAGTTTGGCGGCCTTTTGGGCTATGCACCAATTATGGATGTACATCCATTCTCATCCAAAGTCTTTGCCAAAAGAGGTGGACAAATTCCAGCGCCGATTCATGCATTGAACAACTAATTTATCGCTATGGAAAACAAAACTGGCAAACCGAGGATTAACTCCGAAAAAAATACCTTAAAATTGTCAAAAAAAATGCAATCGCAAATACGCGAGGCACACAAATACAGAATAAAAGAGCAGAAAAAAGCGCAGCGTTCCCTGGTATTATCTATGGAACGCGCGCGTTTGGCTGAATATGCGCTGTTCTACGAAAAACCATGGAAACTTCTGGGTATTAATTTTTTGATAGGTTTATCAAGGGGTCTTGGTGCTACCATAGGTTTAGCACTTGTTTTGTGGCTTCTGGTCACCATTGCACACCAGCTCATTTCCGCCAACCTACCACTTATTAGCCAGTGGTTAGCGACGTTGATTGAAATGGTAAGTAATCATATGACCCTGTATGATTAAAGGATAAGGTAGATGAAAAAATTTTTTCCGGTAATTTTTGCTGTGATTTTGCTTTTTTTTGACCAATTAAGCAAAATGATTGTACGAAATACTATGTCAGAAGGAGAAAGCATACCGGTTGTTGGGCAGATTTTTCACCTTACATATATTGAAAATCGAGGGATAGCTTTCGGCTTGTTTTCTGGCCATAGTGTTTTTTTTGTTGTACTAAGCCTAATTGTATTAATAGGTCTTTGCGGTATCGTTGTAAAAGAATCGAGCGATTCTTTGTTTTTGAGCTATGGAGCGGCACTTGTTGTTTCGGGTGCGCTAGGAAATATGATTGATCGCGTCTACAAAGCATCCGTAACGGATATGTTTGATTTTCGTATTTGGCCGATTTTTAACCTTGCAGATATTGCAGTCTGTGTAGGCTTTTTCCTGTTGGTAATTTATATCTTGTTTGAATCTGGAGATGACAATGACAATAAAAATCATTCAACTGCCAAATGAAGCTGCGGGTCAGCGTCTTGATCAGTGGGTGAGTGGTCACTCAGATATTTCAAGATCGGCTTTTAAACAATTTGTGATGGAACACAAAGTTTTTTTAAACAGCGAGCAAATAAAAAAAGCTGGCCATAAAATTCCTCCTGATGGGGGAATTGTGACAATTGAATGCGTAAAAAAAAGTCTCGTTCCAATAGCGATGCATCTGGATATCGTTTATGAAGACGAGTATTTACTGGTAGTAAACAAGCCTCGACATATGCTTGTGTATCCCATTGGTGATGCGGAGGAAGAAACACTTGTTAATGGCCTCTTAGCGCATACGAATTTGTCGACATTCTGCGGAGAAGAACGGCCTGGCCTTGTTCACAGAATTGATAAAGATACGTCTGGCTTGGTATTGGTTGCCAAGAATAATGATGTACATGAAAAGTTGTATAAGCAACTAGAAAATCACGATATTGAGAGGGAATACATTGGTATTGTTTCTAAGCCGTTTGATGTGAAGGACGGTGTTGTTGATGCTAGAATCGCACATGACTTTGCACATAAAACAAAGAGAATTGTTGTAGAGGAAGGCGGCCAAGAAGCGTTAACAAAATATTCCTGTAGATATCAAAATAATGATTATGCTATTATGCGTTTTAAGTTAGAAACTGGGAGAACCCATCAAATTAGAGTGCATATGGCTTCTATAGGTCATCCGTTAATAGGTGATGGGCTATATGGAAACAGTAAAAATATCTTTGGATTTCGTGGTCAAGCCCTTCACGCGATACGACTGGTATTTACGCATCCAGTCACTTCAGAGCGAATTGAGGCTGTTGGCAAAACGCCAGAGGTATTCAGAAATGCTGTAAAACGCATACAAATGATGAGGTAGAGGAGGAATCGTATTGCTGAGCGATAGTTTAAAGGTTTTTATTACCGTTGCCGATAAGAAAAACTTTTCTAAGGCGGCGAAAGCGCTGAATCTTACGCAACCAGCAATTAGTTTTCAGATTCAGACATTAGAACAATATTATCAAACTAAATTGTTTGATAGAATAAACCGTCATGTAAAATTAACGGAAACAGGCGAATTGCTTTTGGAATATGCATTGTCCATGAGCGACTTGCAATCCGAACTTGAACGTAAAATGCAACAACTTACTGGCCATGTAAAGGGTCAATTAATGATTGGTGCGAGCAGAACGGTTGGCGAATATGTATTGCCATATGTAATCTGCAAATTTAAGGAAGATTATCCAGACGTAGATGTAACCTTAGAAATTTATAATACCAAACACGTTGAAGAAAACGTGATGAATCGCTATTTGGATATTGGCTTGGTAGAATCTGATATCAAACACAAGGAATTATTTTTCCAAGATATCCTAAGCGATGAATTGGTATTGGTTGTGCCAAAGGATCATAAATGGGCCGATGCAAAGGAAATTGCCATGGCAGACATTATGGGCGAGCCTTTTATTATCCGTGAAGCCGGTTCTGGCAGTAGATTGGTGTTTGAACAGGCGCTGATTGACGCGGAGGTAGATGTTGAGGACTTGAATGTTATCATGGAAATTGGTAGCATTACCTCTATTAAATCAGCTATCATCAATGGCTTAGGTGTATCCATTATGTCAAAATGGGCTGTGCGCGACTTGGAAAAAGTTGGTATTGTATCCACCTTGCATATCAAGGAATTGGAGCTAAAGCGTCCATTTAGTATCATCTTGAATCAAGGTAATTTTGAGTCTGAAGCATGTAATAAGTTCATTCATTATCTTGGTGAGGTCACTGAGAAAGAAATCTTTGAGCATATTTAAAGAAAGGAGAAAGCTATGTTAAATGACAGTATTCGTGTTTTTCTTATGGTTGTAGAAAAGAAAAGCTTTTCCAAAGCTGCCAAAGCCTTGTTTTTAACGCAGCCGGCAGTTAGCTTTCAAATTCAGATGCTCGAAGAGCATTATGGTACAAGATTGTTTGACCGTGTAAGTCGCAACATTATTTTGACTGAAGCGGGCGAATTGCTTTATAAGTACGCCACTGAAATGAGTGATATGCAAAGCAGTCTTGAAAAAGATATGCAGGAGCTTAATAACACCATTTTGGGGCGTTTGAAGGTAGGCGCTAGTACCACAATTGGTGAGTACATTGCACCATACCTTTTGGGTAATTTTAAAAAGCATTATCCAAAGGTAACTTTGAGCCTCGACGTTGCCAATTCTGATGAAATTGAGATGGCTATTCATGATACCAGCCTTGATATTGGTCTCGTAGAAGGTCCTCCTGTGGATAAGGATTTAGAATCCGTTCCATTTTTAGACGATGAATTGGTTGTTATTACAAGTGTAGATCACCCATGGAGTAAGCTTGAATCCATTTCTGTATTTGAATTGGACCAGTATCCATATATTTCTCGTGAAAAAGGGTCTGGTACACGTGCAGAAATTGAACAGCATTTAAAGATGGCGGGTTTCTCTGCAAATAATTTAAATGTGATGATGAAACTAGGCAGTACCTATGCGATTAAATCCGCAGTTAGAAACGGCTATGGCTTTACCATTGTTTCTAGATGGGCGATTAAGGATGACCTTAAAATGGGCAATCTTGCCATGGTTAAGCTTAAAGAAGACGAATTTAAGAGACGCTTCCGTATTGTTTACCACAAAAAAAAATTCAAAACGCAAGCTGCTGAAGAGTTCTTGTCTTTTATAGAAAGCGAAAACTTTCAATAAAAATAACAAATAAGGTAGCGAAGATGCTTGGTATAGTATCTTCGCTATTTTATTGCTAAAATATTCACAGAAGGAGTGTTGTAAAATGAAGTTGAACAATAAAAAGTGACCCATGATGCTCTCTTTTGGTAGAATTAAGTTACCATACAAAACCT
>CAKQDL010000055.1 GCA_934229395.1 uncultured Peptococcaceae bacterium
CCTCAAAACAGGGTTCTTCGACAGACTGATAGCACGAAGTGCTACCTATTGCAATTGTAATGCCCCAATAATTATACATATTTATACATTTTACCGATGCGTCTGCGTGCACGCAAGCAAAATAAAAAAGCGCCCCTGCAAACCATGCAAAGACGCCTCGCGCAATCTTATTTTTCTTTGCCAAACAAGCCATAACGCACAGCAGTGAGGCCAAAGCACGCAGCAGCGAGCACCACATTGAGACCACTGATGGCAAGATTCAAGCCTCTTAATAATGATTTCTTTTGCATCGGTTTCTCCTTTTTGAGCTGATAGATACCAAGACCAATGGTAGCAAGAAGCAAGCAAGAAAGTTTCACATTCACCTTCAAGCGTTCGTTTCCAAATTCCACATCGTTTTCTTTTGCCAAGTTCATCGTATCACTCCTTTTATTTAGCATACCCAATTTGCCCCCACCACGCAAGCCCTATTTGCACATTCACCACGTGGTTCCCCACCACTGGCGTAAGGGCATAAGCCTTCTCCTCGCCAGAAGGCTCTAGCCTGATTCGCCACCACTGGTGTGCGGATGGATGAAGGGTGTTTTTATGTGTGGCGCTGCCGGTGCGTTCTTTGCTGGTGTTTTCCACCACAGTGTGGTTTAGTGCGCATAAAAAAAACCAAGGTCAATGACCTTGGTTTTAAAATGCCTCGAGCCGGAATCGAACCAGCGACACGAGGATTTTCAGTCCTCTGCTCTACCGACTGAGCTATCGAGGCATCCGACGCAGATGGGTCTCGAACCCACGACCTCCAGCGTGACAGGCTGGCGCTCTAACCAACTGAGCTACTGCGCCAATGGATGATGACGGGCTCGAACCGCCGACCCTCTGCTTGTAAGGCAGACGCTCTCCCAACTGAGCTAATCATCCATGGATGCTTTACAATATGAAATTGTAATGACCAGTACGGGATTCGAACCCGTGAATGTCAGCGTGAAAGGCTGATGAGTTAAGCCGCTTCTCCAACTGGCCATATATGGCTTGGTGCCGTTCGTTCCGGGGCTTCGTGGCCCGTTCCCTTAAGGCTTGTTTATAATAACATCGCATCCACGATAAGTCAACAGCTTTTTTAAACTTTTTTACGTTTTTCTTAAATAATCTTTCGAAAACCATGCTTTTTATTTAACGTATGGTTTATTAGTCGTATTTATCACCCGATTAGAGATGTTAGCATCCACTGTAGGCCGAAAATAATTGGCTGGTGGAGCAAATAAATGGCCAAAGAATGTTGTCCAAGCCACGAAAAAATCGAAATCCCCAGCTTTTTTTCTTTTTTCCATCGTCCTTCGCCCCATTTGTAGCAAAAATAGCCAGCCAAAAAGACAAAAAACCACGGCAAAATTGAAAAATAATCAGTGGAATAAAAGCCTGCCGGTGGAAAGCCCAAGGAGGCGGTAATGAGATTTTGGTAGAGCCCTTGAGGGAGCGCCACGCCAAAGGCCAAATAGCCGTCGCCCACGTCCTTAAAAAGGGCGTAGAGGCCCATACATCCTCCCACGCCTAAAAAGGGCTGTACGCGTCTTAAAATAGTCTCTAGGGGCGTGAGGAGCATCATGGAGGCACCTATGAGGCTCAGCACGCCAAAATATATTTCTGCGCCTTCTATCCATTGGCTAATGGCCGTCACCAAGAGCCCGGCGCCAAAAACCTCGGCGCCGCGTTTAACAGGGTGGCGCCCCAGACTCCAGCAAAAGCCCGAAAGCAAAATAAAGCTCCAGCAAATGCTTTGCTGCCACAAGCGCCCCCACCATCCCTCATACCACGCAACATTGCGCCCGAAGAGATAAACCATGTTCCACACTGCGTGGTAACCAATCATGCTCACAATCACAAGACCGCGCAGCTCGTCTATGAGCAGCCAACGTTTTTTCTCGCCCATCTCCTCGCCTCCCGCTTCTATTATACACTACTAGCGAAAGATAGGCGAAAAAAAGCCCGCGCGCTTGGCGCGAGCCGGTATTTACAGCTTTCTCAGTGGGGTGTAGCTTGAGAGGCAGCGTGGGGTGCCGTCGTCGCTCCAGATGTGATCGGCGCGCATGACGTCGTCGCTGACGAGGCAATATTTTGTGGCTGGAATCAGGGTTTCTATGCGTGGGAGCTCATCATGGTCAAGCTCTGAGAGGGGCTTGCCGGCTTCGCCACTGTAGCGCATGGTTTGTGGGTTGGAGATGATTTCCATGGCCAAATCGAGGTGGTAGCTGCGTCCCTGCACACTGACAACGTTCCAAAGGTGCATTGTTGGCGTGTCCTGATCAATGAGACACCCCTCTACAAGGCAGCCCTGCACACCAATGCGCGCATCGCACACCAATTCATCGAGGGCGCGGGCAATGCCGTAGCTGCCAGCCATTTGGTTGACGAGGGCACCATAGACGGAGGCATAATGCTTACCACGCTCATCCTTTGGCAAAATGGTCACGCCGATGGCGCCACTCAGCTCAAATTCCATGCGTGGGAAAATGATGTCCTTTTGCAATTTGCGATAAAGATAGCGCACCCTCTCTAGTGGCACGGCGCTAGAGGCCAGGGCCTGGGTGATGTATTTTTCTTTGGCTTGCGCAAGCTTTTGTGTTTCTTTTTCGCTAAGCACAGGTGTGTCATTGAAGTGTAGCATAGTGCTTCCTCCCGAAATTTTTTATTATAAATCGTCAATCAAGGCGCTGCTCTTGGCGTAGGCGGTGGAGCGCGCTTCAAAAAAGTCGGTTTTTATCATATTGGCGTTGGCGTATTGGCTGACCCAGTCCATGGATTTCGGCTCTACGTCGTGGCCTTCATAAATTGGCGCAAAGCCTAGGCTTTCGGCGCGCAAATTGCCCAAATACATGATGTAGTCGCTGACCATTTCTTTAGTAAGGCCTTCGATGTCGTCGCCAATTACATAATGGCCCCAGGCAATTTCTTGCTCGCAGCCTTCGCGAAGCATGGCGCGGTAAACATCTACCTTGTCGGCATCAAAAAGCTCTGGGCATTCTTCGCGCAATTCTTTGATGATGCTGCGGAAGAGCCACAAATGGGTGTTTTCGTCGCGGTTGATGTAGCGAATTTCCTGCACTGAGCCTGGCATACGGTTGTTGCGGCCTAGGTTGTAAAAAAACATAAAGCCGGAGTAAAAATACACGCCTTCTAAAATATAATTGCCCATCACGGCGCGCATAAAATTCATTGGCGTTGGATTTTCTTGGAAATCGTTGTAAATAGTACCAATAAATTCGTTGCGACGCAAGAGGTGTTCGTCATTTTTCCACTGATACAAGACATTTGTGCGTTCCTGCGGTTCACAGATGGTATCTAGCATATAAGAATAGCTTTGAGAATGCAAGGCCTCTTGGAAAATTTGTATGGATAAACAAAGATTGACCTCGTTGGCGGTGATATAGCTGGAGATATTTGGCAAATTGGCTGTTTGGATGCTGTCGAGGAAAATAAGGAAGCTCAGAATTTTGTCGTAAGCGCGGCGCTCAGCCTCAGGCAGGCGCGGATAGTCGCCCACGTCGGTGTTCATATTGATTTCCTCTGGCACCCAAAAGTTGTTCATGGCTTGGCGGTACCAACCGCTGACCCATTGGTATTTCATGTTGTTAAAATCGTTCAAATTGGTGGTGTTGCCGCCTATGATGCGTCGAGCAGCCACCTCGGTATCGCCCTGGGGATTAAAAAGCGGGCGTTTTTCTATTTTTTCCATATTTGCCTCCTAGGATGAGCAGGATTCGCATTCCTCTACCTCTAGGCTCTTGGAGCGGATGTAGTAAATGGTTTTGACGCCACATTCCCACGCCTGGATGTAGAGATTTAACACGCCTCTAAAGGTGTAGTCGTTTGTGATATATAGGTTCATACTTTGTGCTTGGTCTATATGACGGCTGCGCACGCCGCAAGCGCGCACGCTGTAGCTTTGGTCGATGTGGTGAGCGCTCTTATAATGCCAAAAATTGTCCATAGCGAGCTCTGGCGCCACGCGCGGCATAAGGCCGTTTTTCTTTTCTTCTAGGAAGAAGCGATCCATAATTGGATCCACGCCGGCGGTGGTGGCGGCAATGATGGAGGTGGATGAGGTTGGCGCTACAGCCATGAGATAGCCGTTGCGCAAGCCCACCTCGCGTACCTCACTTTTGAGCTTTTGCCAGCGTGCGCTCGTGTAGCCGCGTTTGTCAAAATAGGCGCCAGTTTCCCAGTCGCTCCCTTCAAAGAGCGGATATTTGCCCTTTTCGCGGGCGTTTTGACAGTTCGCCTTGATGGCTGCATAGTTGATGTTTTCAAACACCTCGTCCACAAAGGCCAAATGTTCCTCGCTTTCCCAAGCGATGTGGCGCTTGGCGAGCATATGATGGTAGCCGCTCACGCCAAGGCCAATGGGGCGATAACGTCCATTGGTGATTTTGGCATAAGGCAGCGGAAAAAAGTTCAAATCTATCACATTGTCTAAAGCACGCACGGCGCTTTCTACCACCTCTTCTAGGGCCTGGGTGTTTTCCACGTCCAAATGGCCCAAGGAAAGGCTTGCAAGGTTGCACACCACAAAATCGCCAGGCTTGGTGACGGTCACCACGACCTCTTCGCCGTCAATGGTTTTGACTGTTTGATCGAGGCTTTCAATGGCGCTCATGTTTTGGGCAATTTCGGTGCAGAGGTTGGAGCAATAAATGATGCCCTTGTCGCCATTTGGATTGGCGCGGTTCACAAGGTCGCGGTTAAAGGCAAACGGCGTGCCTGTTTCAACGGCACTTTTAATAATGAGGCGAATCACGTCCTTGATAGGCAGGGTGCGCTTGGAGATGCGCTTGTCCTGCACGCAATCGAGGTAGCGCGCCGTCCATTCATCGCCAAAATAATCCTCCAAATGGTAGCCCTTGACGGTATAGACCTCGTGCGGACAAAAGAGATGCCACTCACCTTCAATGTTGTCGCGCGCCTGCTGCCAAAAATAATCGGGATAACACACAGCTGGGAACACATCGTGGGCCTTCATGCGGTCGTCACCATTGTTGGTACGCAGCGCCAAAAATTCCGGCAAATCGCGGTGCCACACGTCCAAATACACAGCCACCGCTCCTTGACGCACGCCAAGCTGGTCTACGGCCACAGCCGTGTCGTTGGCCAAACGAATCCAACGAATCACACCGCCGGCAGCACCCTCAAAGCCACGAATAGAAGAGCCACGGGCGCGCACCTTGCCAAAATAAAGGCCCATACCGCCGCCGTACTTGCTCACCTGGGCAAAGTTATCAATAGAGCGGTAAATGCCCTCCAAAGAATCTGGCACCGTATCAATAAAGCAGCTAGAAAGCTGATGAAAAGGCTTGCGCGCATTGGCCAAGGTTGGGGTGGCCATGGTCACAGAAAGGGTCGAAAGCATATCGTAAAAGCGCTTGACCCAGTGCATACGCACGCCTCTCTCCTCGAGCATGGCCAAATGGAGGGCAATACCCAAAAACATCTCCTGCACCGTTTCTAGTGGCACATTGGCATGGTTGTGGACCACATAACGCTTTAAAAGAAGCTCTAGGCCCGAATAATTGATCAAATGGTTGCGGCTTTCGTCCATATAGCTTTCGGCCAAGAGGAGCTCCTCACGGCTGTAATTTTGCATGATGTAGGCGCCATAGAGGCCCTCTTGGGTAAAATAGAGCACCTTGTCGTAAAAATCATCAATGCCGCGCTCGCGCATTTCCTTGGCGAGCTTGCGCTTAAAATCGTGAAAACAAAGGCGTGCCGCCACAAATTCCCAGCGTGGCGCCTCCTTGGTGGTGAGCTCCACAGCCGCCTTCACCAAAAAGCGATAGCGCTCATCGAGGTTCAAATTTTCCTTATCGAAGGATTGAAACTTCATATATAAATATTCCAGCGCGTAGGCCTCGTCGGTAAAATCGCGCTCGATATCCTTCAAAACCTCGTCAAGGTCGCCAGTATCAATAAAACGCGCGGTAATAGCCATACGGAAGCGACGCATACGCTTGCGCGCCTCGCGATACAAAATAAAGCTGCGAACCTCCTTATAGTAGTTGCGCTCAATGAGGGTCTTTTCGACCAAATCCTGCACATCCTCTACCTGCAGCGCCACCCCATGCATGGCCTCCTCGTGCAAACTCGCCTCAATAGCGGCCACCATATCTTCAAGCTCAGCGGGGGCAATGCTGCGCTCCACACTCGCAAAGGCGCACTCAATCACACGGGCAATTTTATTGCGCTCATACAACTCCACAGAACCATTTCTCTTAATAATGTCCATGTGTTCATCCTTTCTAGATTCTCAAAATTCCCATCCTTAATATTACCCCATTTGTCCTATTTTTGTCTACTCACGAACCATTAAGATATTTTTTCACTTATAAGCGCCCCACCCACACGCCACGCTATAAATATATTTTAACCATACCCACCAAAAAAGCCGCACCCCTAAGGGCACGGCCTGCAAACAATTTATTCCAAAAAAGCACTGTTGATGATGTATTGAATGGGTCTATTTTTTGTTTTGAGCAGATAGTTTCGTTCCTCTAATAGCGCAAAGGCTTCGTTGATTTCTCGCACACTCCAGCCCTCGCGCGTCTCCTTCAGACGGCTAGAAACCTCCGATTTTGCCAGCACGCCATCAGAAAATAAAAAGGCTTGGCTATAGAAAAGCATAGTCAAAGCGCAAAGTGGATGTGCCATAAGGAAGCCATCCGCCTCAACCACTTCCCTGCTCTTTTCTAAAAGCGCCGTCTTTTCTTGCAAAAGTGCTATGAGATGACCTTGCCCAGCTAGAACAATATCCAAGAAGGTATCAATCAGCGCATTCATTTCTCCAAAACTGTTGAAGCGATTGGTCACAGCAAACATATCAAGGTAAGCCTTATGCATCAATCTGCAGCCATTTGAAAAGGAGTAAGCTGTGTACACAGAAAAAATTTCTGACAAATACAAGCTCGTTACAAAACGGCTTGTGCGCCCATTGCCATCATAAAAGGGGTGAATATAGCCAAAATAATAATGTCCAATGGCCACACGCACCATGTAAGGGATGCTTTCGTCCTTCATAAAACGCAGGAGCGCCTCAACGTGTTCTATAATCTTTGCCTCGCCCAGCACGCCCTTATGAAGGATTTTGCCATAGCTTGCGCCACTCACATCTGCACCATGAATAGTAAAAATCTCTCCATCCGGCAGATTTTCTGCATCTATTTCGCCCTCTGTAATCACATCATAAAGCGCTCGAATATCCGCAGGATCCTGGGGCAATGCCACAGATTTTTCACTGAGCTTGAGATAGGTGGTAATCATCGAGTGCATACGAAGTTTTTTGGATCCTCTGCCCTTGGCAATCATGCGCGCACTCTCAGCGATTTCTCTCTTGCTACTCTTTACACCTTCAATATCATTGGAGCTATAGAGTTCCTGCGCAATCACATCCACAAGGAATTGCTCCCTTGCTATCTGAGGCAAGCCTTCGCCCAAGTGCAACAGCTTTTTATCTTGCAAAAATACAGTTTCAAGCTTCATCATCATTTCTGCAGTAGGCAAATAATACAGCTCAAAATCATCCTTTTGCTGCATAGGATGAATGAAGAGGCCTGTTTTTTGTGTCGTTTCTCCGCAAAAACGCGCCTCGTAAACGGCGCGACTATCGCTTTTATTCTGCAATTTGTACCATTTTTTGTAAATATACTCCATAACGCCACCTCTTTTTTCAAAAAACGCCGTTTTTTTGATTTATAGTTCGTTTCGCGCGTTCTTTTTTCAAAAAACGCCAATTTTTCGATTTATATTTATGGTAGCGGAGCGTAAAGCAAAAATCAACGCTTTTTCGCCACTAAAAAAGCCGCACCCCCATGGGCACGGCCTGTGAATTATTATTTTCTTGCGATGGCTTTTTTTGCTTTTTCGGCGATGTGTTCTTTGGTGAGAGCGTATTTTTCTACGAGGGCTGCGCCGGTGCCGCTTTCGCCGAAGACGTCTTCTACGCCTACGCGTTCCATTGGTACGAGGGCTTCTTCAACCAAGACTTCTGCCACTGCGCTACCTAGGCCACCGATGATGTTGTGTTCTTCGGCAGTTACAACAGCGCAGGTTTTCTTTGCCCACTCGCTAATGAGTGCGCGGTCGATTGGCTTAATAGAGCTCATGTCGATGACTGCTGCACTTACGCCGTCAGCGGCCAAAAGTTCTGCTGCATCGAGGGCCACAGACACCATCATGCCACAAGCGATGAGGGTGACGTCACTGCCTTCCTTGAGCACGAGGCCCTTGCCGATTTCAAATGGGGTGTCGTCGGTGGTAATCACTGGCACACCGGAGCGGCCGAGACGGATGTATACAGGACCGTCCATTTCTGCTGCTGCGCGAATGGCCTTGGTGGTTTCTGGACCATCTGCTGGTACCAACACGGTCATGTTAGGCAGACCACGCATAAGGTTGATGTCTTCTAGGGCTTGGTGGCTACCGCCGTCTTCGCCTACGGTGATACCGGCGTGGGTGGCTGCAATCTTCACGTTCAAACATGGGTAGCAGATGGAGTTACGGATTTGGTCATAAGCGCGACCTGTGGCAAATACGGCGAAGGTGCTTGCAAATGGTACCTTTCCTGCTGCTGCAAGACCGGCTGCTACGCCGAGCATATTTTGTTCAGCAATACCCATATCAAAGAAGCGTTCTGGGAACTTCTTTGCAAAAAGGTTGGTTTTGGTGGACTTGGACAAGTCGGCATCTAAAACAACAATGTCCTCACGTTCTGCGCCAAGGGCTTCTAATGCCTTACCATAGGCTTCACGAGTTGCTTGCTTTTCCATTATGCGTCCTCCCCGAGTTCTTTTAATGCTTGTGCCACTTGTTCAGCGTTTGGTGCGCTGCCGTGCCAGCCGGCTTCATTTTCCATGAATGATACACCCTTGCCTTTTACGGTTTCAAGAATAATCATTTGTGGCTTGCCGCTTGTGCTTGCCTTTGCTGCCTTAATGGCGTCACGAATGGCTGCAAAGCTGTGGCCGTCAATCACTTGTACATCCCAACCAAAGGCTGCAAATTTTGCATCCACTGGGTCTACGTTCATAACGTCCTTGGTGGCGCCGTCAATTTGTAGGCCGTTGTGGTCTACAAAGCCAATCATATGATCAAGGCCGTAGTGGGCTGCTGCCATGGCGGCTTCCCATACTTGACCTTCTTCGATTTCACCATCGCCTAAGAGGGCATACACGTAAGCGTCGCTCTTGTCGACCTTTTTGGCCAAGGCCATACCTACAGCTGCAGAAATACCTGTCCCCAAGGAACCGGTGGACATATCCACGCCAGCCACCTTCTTCATATCTGGATGGCCTTGGAGATGGCTACCTAGCTGGCGAAGGCTCATAAGTTCTTCTGTTGGGAAGAAGCCACGTTCTGCCAAGGTTGCATAAAGCACTGGGGCTGCATGGCCCTTAGAGAGCACGAACATATCACGATCTGCCATTTTTGGATTTTCGGGATCAATGTTCATTTCTTCAAAATAGAGATAAGTCAAAAGTTCAACAGCAGAAAGAGAACCACCTGGGTGGCCGCTGTTTGCCGCACCAATCATTTTGATAATATCACGGCGAATTGCATTTGCTTTTAACGCCAATACTTGCTCGTCCATAATAACCTCCTAGCCCGTCTTGCGGGTCCTACGTTTTGCCTTTGGGCGTTTTACCTTATAAATTATACAACACTCGCCACGTTTTTGCAGTCATCATCGTACATTTTCCTCCACAATTTGCAAAAAAAGAAACGACCGCCGAAGCAGTCGTTTCTCTATTTTTGATTAAAGCATGAAGACCAAGGTATCGATGATGAAGAGTGGTATCAAAATACCGAAGGACCACTTCATGTAGCCAAAGAAGCTAGGCATCTTAATCTTGTTTTCTTCTGCAATGGAACGAACCATGAAGTTTGGTGCATTACCAATGTAGCTGAGGGCGCCCATGAATACAGCACCAGCAGATACAGCAGTAAGGATTGGCACAGCAACGGTACCGATGGTGGTAACCATACCTTCGGTAGCGCCCAAGGCAGCTGCGGTGGTGAGGAATACCAAGTAGGTAGGGGTGTTGTCCAAGAAACCAGAAAGCATACCAGTTGCCCAGAAGAATTGCCATTCGCTGTTGAGGCCCAAGCTAGCACCACGAGCGCCCAAGATAGCGAGTGCAGGAATCATGGTGATGAAGATACCCAAGAAGAGTTTTACAACTTCTTCCATTGCAGCCCAATTGAAGTTGTTGTATTCGCGAACTTCTTTCTTGGTGGTCTTCATGGAAAGGAAGGCAGCCAACAAGAGGAGCGCATCCTTCATGATGTTAGGCCAAGTAGCAATAAGGTCGTGGCCATGGAGGCTGTAGAGCTTAAGGCCCTTTACAGCGCCATCAGCAGTTTGGAATGCTGGGCTTTGAGCCAAGGTACCACTCATTACTACAGCGAAGAGAATGAGTACGATGAAGATAACGTTATGGAGACCTTCGATTTTGATTTTTTCGCCACCAGCAGCTGGTTGCACGCAACCTTCTGCAATGTCCTTTGCTTGCATCTTCTTGTCGATGAAGAAGTAGAGAGCGAGAAGGATGATGGAGTTGAAGAGGTAAAGTGGCAAGATGTGGACGGTGGTCCAGAAGAATGGAACGCCACGCAAGAAGCCCATGAATAGTGGAGGGTCACCTACAGGGGTGAGAGCGCCACCAATGTTGCACACGAGGAAGATAAAGAACACGATGGTGTGTACTTTTCTCTTGCGCCATTCGTTGGCACGAATAAGTGGGCGGATGAGCACCATTGCAGCACCAGTTGTACCGATGATACTAGCAAGCACAGTACCAATAGCAAGAATGATGGTATTGAGCTTTGCATCCCCTACCAAGGAGCCCTTAACAACAATGCCGCCAGCAACTACGTAAAGGGCAAAGAGCAAGAGTAAGAATGGTACATAGTCCAGAACGAGGGTGTGGATGAGTTGGTAAATGGTTTCGCTTGCGCCATAAGCGAAGAAGAATGGCACGAGGAAAACGACAGACCAGAACAAAGCCACCTGCAATTGGTTCTTTTCCCACCAATGTTCCTTTACGAGTGGGAAAATAGCAATGGACAAGAGCATACCCAAGAATGGGAGCATGCTCCAGAGTGGAAGCTTATCGCCCAATGCTTCGCCGCTGGCAAACGCTGCGTTTGGAAGCATCATTGCGAAAACAACGAGTGTCAAGATAGACAGCAAGTTTTTGCGCTTCATGTTTAACATCTCTCCTTTAGTTTTTTAGCTATGATAGCGTGTGAACGTCCGTGCGTTGTATATGAACGCCCACAATAACAAATCTTATAGTATCAAACTTTTCAATAAAAAACAACAAAAATCTTAGAGCAATGTATGATTTCTGTCGTATTTCCTATAAGTAAAAAAGAAAAAGGCCTTGCCGAGTGGCAAGGCCTTTTATAGATAAAATTAGTCGCGTTTATATTTCTTGTTGAACGCTTCAACACGACCCTTAGCACCGCGAAGACGTTGCTTCCCAGTATAGAAAGGGTGGCATGCAGAACAAACTTCAACCTTGATGTCACCATTGTTGGTGGAACGGGTGGTGAATTCATTGCCGCAAGCGCAAATTACTTTAACTTCGTTATAGTTAGGATGAATCCCTGTTTTCATCTCTCACACCTCTTTCACGTAAAATCATCGATACTCATACCCGCATATTATAGGATATGCAGAGGTTTTCGTCAAGTATTTTTTAATATTTATCCTTAGAACATAAAGAGAATGAGATTCCAGCCCATGGCAGCGATGATGCAGAATACAATAAAATGCAATACGTTTTTGTCTTTTTTACAGCTTGTTTGCGTCATAATTTTCCCGTCTTCTCCTTATAAAATAATAATCGCATTTAACATACTTATAGATAGTATCATTTAAGTCGTGGCGCGACTAATCTATAAAAGTAAATGGGGCTGTCGGAAAATAGACAACCTCAAATAAATAAGGGAGAGAGATTCGCACGAATCTCTCTCCCTTATTTTTCTG
>CAKQDL010000056.1 GCA_934229395.1 uncultured Peptococcaceae bacterium
TTAACATTATACCTAAAGGATGAGCCAGTGGCTTATTTTATTTTGTGATTTTACACCATTATATGGACATTACCCGCGCGCTGGCAATGGGCGCGGGGCCTGTGCTAGGGAGGTATTCTTCCCTTGTAGGCAGTTTTTTACAATAGTAGACATATGTCACATTTTGTCCTCCTTGCAATGGGGGGATGGTTAATTTACAATAATAGCAGACTATTTTTTTAGGAGGATGGGCATGGCTTTTTTAGAGAAAAACAATTATGCGCCTTTTGCCGAGGCTTTGGCGCGCGTGCAGGCGCAGCATCCTTTGGTGGATTGTATTACAAATATTGTCACGGCGGGGGATGTGGCCAATGGGCTTTTGGCCATTGGGGCGAGCCCTGTGATGGCTTCGGCGCCGGAGGAAATCACCTATTTTATGGCCAAGGCGGACGCCCTTCTTTTAAACCTTGGGGCCACGCCTGAGGAGCAGCGTCGCGCCATGCTTTTGGGAGCTGCGGAGGCGCGCCGCTTGGGCAAGCCTATTGTGATTGATCCTGTGGGCATTGGCACCTCGCCTTTGCGCCATGCTCAGCTTACGGCCCTTTTGCGTGGAGCTGTGGCGGTGATTCGTGGCAACATCAGCGAAATATCGGCTCTAGCCGGCCACAAGACCATGGCTGGCGGCGTGGATGCGAGCGCGAGCGACGCTGCGAGCCTAGAAGCCTCTATTATAATGGCACGCACCTTGGCCCAAAAATACCACACCATCATTGCCATCAGCGGTGAAACGGACATTGTAACCGATGGCGCGCGCACCCTCCTCATCCACGGCGGTTCACCGCAAATGACCCGCGTAACAGGCACAGGCTGCACTCTGACGGGCCTTGTGGCGGCCTTTGTGGCGGCCAGTGGCGACGCCCTCGTTGCTACAGCTGCGGCCATTGGCATGATGTGCTTGGCGGGCGATCGTGCGCTGGCAAAGGTGGGCCCCAATGCTACGGCGAGCTTCCGCACGGCCATGTTTGACGCCCTTTCTGGTATAGGCCCCGACGATTTACGCACCAACCTTTCGTTTGAATTTATAGGAGGAAACCATGATTAAAGCTGCTTTGTTTGATATGGACGGCACCATCTGCCACACCATCCAATATTGGGTACAAATTATTCCAAACTACGTCCGTGCCAAGGGCTTTGAGCTCCCAGAGGAGGACATGGCGGACATCCACGGCATGGCCATGGAGGAAATTGCTGCCGTTATTAAGGAACGCTATGGCTTAGAAGAATCCACCCACGACATTGTGGAAGCGTGGCGTGTAGAGGCGGACCGCGTGTATACGGAGCTAGCTCCCTTGCGCGATGGCGCCGAGGCCTTTTTGCGCCGTTTGCATGAAATGGGCATCACCATCATGCTTGTGACCAACAACGACCGCGCCCTAGCCGAAGCCCTTCTCGAGCGCACCGGCATCCGTGAGCTCTTTACCGACCTCTACTGCGGTTACAACCTAGGCCTTGGCAAAACCGAGCCTACCATGATTGAGCTGGCGCGCAAGGCCTGCGGCAGTGAGCCTGAGGAAACATGGATGTTTGAAGATTCCTATGCCCCTGCACGTATCGCCGAATCGGTGGGCATTCGCACTGTGGCCATGATGGATTATAACCACAGCGAGGAAGAAGTGCGCCTCCTGCGCGAAGTGGCCTCTGTGGTGTGCGAAACCTACGACGATGCCAACCGTTGGCTCGATGACTTGGTAGCCAGCTGGGAAAAAAGCCCTGTAACGGCCGAAGAAGAGATCATCCCTCACGCCAAGCCACGCGGCCTCACCATTCGCCATGCCCACATGGAGGATATGGACGACATCATGCGCGTGTATGCCACGGCCCGCACCTTTATGGCCGAAAACGGCAACCCCAACCAATGGGGCACCTCCTTCCCTCCGGCCGATCTCATCATCGACTACATCCAAAAGGATCAGCTCTATGTGGTAGAAGAAGGCGGCGCCATCCATGGGGCCTTTGCCTTCTTTATTGGCCCAGACCCCCTCTATGCCGTCATCACCGAAGGCGAGTGGGCCTCTGACGATACCTATGGCGCCATCCATCGCGTGGCCTCCGACGGCCAAATCAAGGGGATGGTGAGCGAAATGTTCAACTTCTGCGAAAACCACATCTCCCACTTGCGCATCGACACCCACGAGGACAACTCCGTGATGCGCTACCTCATCAAAAAACACAACTTCAAACGCCGCGGCATGGTCAAAGCCGTAGACGGCACCCCACGCATCGCCTACGAACGTTTGTAAGAGAAACGGCGCTTGCACGGCGCCACAAAAATACTACACCATACCTAGATAGTAATTAGAAATTGCGTTTCCATAGTAGCGCAAAAAACGCACCTGCCATTTTTTGGCAGGTGCGTTTCAGACTGTCGAAAAAGCTAAAACGTGTATGTGAATAGAAAACTTTGGAGAATAGCATGAGCCTTCCCCACCTGGGGGGAAGGTGGCGGCGCAGCCGACGGATGAGGGGTATGAGCGCCAGCGAATAATCGATTTAGCTGTAAAGTGCGGTGAAAACACACCCTCATCCGAATTTTTCACGAAAACCATGTGAAAAATCCACCTTCCCCCTCAAGGGGGAAGGCTTTGCAAATGCATACACGTTTTGGTTTTCCCTCTCCCCTCACACATAAAAAATGCACCTGCCATTTTTGGCAGGTGCGTTTTTGTTTATCCAATTAACCCATGAGCATTTTGCAAAGTGGGTAACCGATGAAGATGTAGAGTAAAAGGGTGATGATACAGATTGGGAAGCCGATTTTCATGATGTCGGCGCTGGAGTAAATCTTCTTCATACCGTGCATAAGGCCTGCGTGTGGAGATGCTGCAGGGGTGAGCATGGCAACGAATACCATAAGGATAACGCCAGTAGCTACTGGCATTGGGTTGATGCCCATTTGTTTGGAGAAGTTCAATACAACTGGCATGAGCACAACGGCCATGGCTGCGTTGTTTGCAAAGTTGGTGATGATGAGGGCGGTGGTGAACATGATGGCTACGAAGACCATTTCGCTTCTGCCGCTGAGGATTGGGCCGAGGGCCTTAATTAGGAAGGCTGGTACGCCGGTGGCTTCGTTGGAAAGGCTGTTTGCGCCAAATACTGCGGCAGCAATCATAAAGAAGATGCCCCAGTTGAATTGCTTGTAAGCAACTTCCTTAAAGTCGAGGAGTGGCTTGCCTTCATAACGAACGATGAGCATAACCATAAGCCAAAGAATGGTGATACCCATTGGCCCGATGAAGGCAAGGGCTTTCCCAATCACGTTGTCTGGGAAGAAGTTAGGGAAAAGCACCATGAGGAGGTAGCAAGGAATCATGTAGAGGAACATCTTTTGTTGGAAGTTCATCTTAGGTAGTGGCATTTGCTTTTCGATCATTTCTGGATCTACAGCCTTAAGCTTGGATACGTCTACACGAAGAACGAAGACCACGCCTAAAATATACACTGCCATAACAAGAGCAGTCATGATGAGGTTTACGAGCATATATTGGCCCATTGGAATTACCATTGGGTCGCCCATAGCAGCGGTCATACTTTGGAAAGCTGCATAAGGAATGAGCTGTGCGCCCAAGAATGGGAAAAGTGGTTGACCCAAGGTCATTACGGCAAACATCCCTACAAAGAAGAATGGCCAAATGCGGTCTTCCTTGGTGATCTTCATGGTTTCCATCAATGATAGGGCGATTGGCCAGAGGATGATTAGGCCGGTGATTGGGGAGCAGATTGCAGAGATTGCAAAGGAGCAGGCATAGAAGATGGCAATAAACACAACTGGGCGACCCTTAAAGATTTTGCGGGTCAAGAACCATTTTGCAATGTACTTGGTATCGCCAACTTCGTCCATGGCGCCAAAGAGGACCATTGCGAAGAGGGTGAGGAGTACGGTGTACACACCAACAGCGTTCATCCAAACGCCATTGAAGCCGCCTTCTCCACCAATACCACTAATTGCCAACATAAACAGACCTACAACACTAGGCCAGAGGGTGTCAACTGCACTCCAAAGGTAAACCATACCAATGAAGGCGCCGACGCAACGCATCCCGAGGGCAGTGATTGGTTCAATTGGAGGCATAATCCAGAACAAGGCAATAATAGCAAAACCAATAACAACGTGCACTGGGTAAAGATCGCGTTTTTTCTTTACTTCACTCATTTTTCTCTTCCTTTCTTAATTAAAAGAAACCTTATCAACATATCTTATTGAACAGATTTCCTTATTTCTTCCTTTGGAATAGTAGCACACATAACCCATATTTATTTGTAGCCTAGGCTACTTGTATTTGCGTCTTTTCCATCACATTTATGGAATGTATTAAGAGAATATGTCAACCATGGGTTTTGTGTGGGTTTTCTATCCACCAGTGACGGTCATTGGCTTTTTCTATTGCCACATATAGTCTGCGCCTACACCCCCAAAAAACACGCCGGCCCAAAGCTCAGCGTGTTCTCTACCATTTCCGTATATTTGCCCTGTGTATTCTCTGCGCGTCTTTGTTATAATAAAGACAGCGACTTCTACGCAAGAGAAAGGATGTTCATTATGGATTACGCTGCCATTCGCGAGCTTACCACCTACCCGCTTGTTTCCTTTAAAAAGGGCGATTCTCTGATTGACTACAACTCTGGCTACTCGGACGTATACTATCTCGTTAAAGGGCATTGTATTCGTATGACCACCACCTCTGCTGGTGAGGAGCTTTTTTTCGAGGAATACACGGCCGGTCAGGATGCGTACGCCCTTGTTGGCGCCTTGGCCAATTTTAAGAGTCGTACGGCTGTGGCCGACAGCAGCATGCTTTCTATGCTCGCCCTTTCTTCTATTAAGGCGCACCGCCTGAGCGCAGAACAATACGATGCTTTTTTGGCGCGTCACCCCTCGGTGATGCGCGAGCTTATGACGCGCCTCACCGATGAATACCTTATTTTGCTGAACAACTACGTTGGCAAGCAGCGTGGCCAAAGCGGCGCCCGCGTGGCGGCCTTTTTGCTGGAGCGCGCCCGCCTAAAGGATGGCATCCTCGCCTGCGCCCCCCTCTTTACCATTTCAAACATCGCCCGTTTTTTGGGTATGCACCGTATCACCGTCAATAAAATCGTGCTCGCCCTGCGTACAGAAGGCGTCATCGACTACAACCCCCAAGGCATTCGCATATTGAACCAACCCCGCCTCCAAGACTACGCCAGCGGCAGCGAAAAAATCAATTATAAGAAATAAAAAAATGCACCTGCCATTTTTGGCAGGTGCATTTTTGTTTATCCAATTAACCCATGAGCATTTTGCAAAGTGGGTAGCCGATGAAGATATAGAGAATCAAGGTGATGATACAGATTGGGAAACCAATCTTTAAGATATCAGCGCTAGTGTAAATCTTCTTCATGCCGTGCATAAGGCCTGCGTGTGGAGATGCTGCAGGGGTAAGCATAGCAACGAATACCATAAGGATAACGCCGGTAGCTACTGGCATTGGGTTGATGCCCATTTGTTTGGAGAAGTTCAATACAACTGGCATGAGCACAACGGCCATGGCTGCGTTGTTTGCAAAGTTGGTGATGATGAGGGCGGTGGTGAACATGATGGCTACGAAGACCATTTCGCTTCTGCCGCTGAGGATTGGGCCGAGGGCCTTAATTAGGAAGGCTGGTACGCCGGTGGCTTCGTTGGAAAGGCTGTTTGCGCCAAATACTGCGGCAGCAATCATAAAGAAGATGCCCCAGTTGAATTGCTTGTAAGCAACTTCCTTAAAGTCGAGGAGTGGCTTGCCTTCATAACGAACGATGAGCATAACCATAAGCCAAAGAATGGTGATACCCATTGGCCCGATGAAGGCAAGGGCTTTCCCAATCACGTTGTCTGGGAAGAAGTTAGGGAAAAGCACCATGATGAGGTAGCAAGGAATCATGTAGAGGAACATCTTTTGTTGGAAGTTCATCTTAGGTAGTGGCATTTGCTTTTCAATCATTTCTGGATCTACAGCCTTAAGCTTGGATACGTCTACACGAAGAACGAAGACCACGCCTACAATATAAATGGCCGTAACAAGAGCGGTCATAAGAAGGTTTACGAGCATATATTGGCCCATTGGAATCACCATTGGGTTGCCCATAGCAGCGGTCATGCTTTGGAAGGCTGCATAAGGAATGAGCTGTGCGCCCAAGAATGGGAAAAGTGGTTGGCCCAAGGTCATTACGGCAAACATCCCTACAAAGAAGAATGGCCAAATGCGATCTTCCTTGGTTACATGGAGGGTATCCATGAGGGATAGGGCGATTGGCCACAAAATAATCAGGCCGGTGATTGGGGAGCAGAGTGCTGACAAAACGAAGCAGCATACATAGAAGACTGCAATAAACACAACTGGGCGGCCCTTAAAGATTTTGCGGGTCAAGAACCATTTTGCAATGTACTTGGTATCGCCTACTTCGTCCATGGCACCAAAGAGGACCATTGCGAAGAGGGTGAGGAGTACGGTGTACACACCAACGGCGTTCATCCAAACGCCATTGAAGCCGCCTTCTCCACCAATACCACTAATTGCCAACATAAACAGACCTACAATACTAGGCCAGAGGGTGTCGACCATACTCCAAAGGTAAACCATACCAATGAAGGCGCCGACGCAACGCATCCCGAGGGCAGTGATTGGTTCAATTGGAGGCATAATCCAGAACAAGGCAATAATAGCAAAACCAATAACAACGTGCACTGGGTAAAGATCGCGTTTTTTCTTTACTTCACTCATTTTTCTCTTCCTTTCTTTTTAAGCCAATTTGCATTAGCTTTTTTTATACGAGCTATATTTTGTACCGTAAAAAGATTATAGCACCTTTCTCATTGTTAGTCGTTAACCCAGGTTAATATTTTTGTGGTTTTTGTTATTTTTTACCACTCGTGCAAAAAACCTCGCCAGTCGCTAGGGATCGACGAGGCTGCGATGGTACATTTAGCCCATGAGCATTTTGCACAGTGGGTAGCCGATGAAGATGTAGAGACGGTGGTAAACATGACGGCCACAAAGACCAGTTCACTCTTGTCACCTAGGATTGGGTTCAAGGCTTGAATAAGGAAGGCCGGAAAAACATCCTATGCTACGTCCTTTAAAGAGGATTACTTTTGTTGTTATAGCCATAAGCCCGCAGGCTGCCATTAAGGCGTGTTACCTTGTGCACGAAAACGGTCTTTTTTTACAAATTTTACCCATGCAAAAACCCCTTGCCCGCCAGCATTAGCGGTGCAAGGGGTTTTTGCGTTGAGCAGAAAATAAAACGAAGAAGGATTGGTGGATACCTCGCTCGGAGAATAGCGAGGCTGTTATGGGAAATGAAAAGGAGAAACCATAACATTTTCTTGGTTCTATTATAAGTCTTACTTTTCGATATTGCAAGAGCCAATACCAAGAAATTTAAAATTTTTGTACCCAAATTTTGCGCTCGTCCACAAGCCTCTGGCGCCAAGCGCCTGTGATGTCATTTTTTCTTCACGGATTTTGCATTTTTTCCCGACAACTTAGGAGGGCGCGCGTGGTATAGTAAGAGTGTCCCAAGGGATGGTGTTTTCTCCCCTTTTTCATCATCCTAGGATGTGAGCAACCTCGGCTCACGCATAGTTCGCATTGTAAAGCGCTGGCCCTCCCTCTTGGCCAGCGTTTTTCTTTTCCTACTGAGAATAAGACGGTGCCTCCCCGAGGGAAGCTGACGCCACCTTCCCCCAGGGGAAGGCTAACTCGTTTACATACACGTTTTAGGCTTTTCGGCAGCCAACGCTCCCCCTCAGCCAATTGCCACCAATCTCCCACAGCATCCACACATTTTCCTGACAACTTCTGCTGCGCGCCGTGGTATACTTTGTTCATCGGTTGAGATGTTTTCCCTTCCTTTTTTCATCTCTCCGCTATACTGACTTGAAGCGCTGGTTTTTCTCCCCTTTTTTTCCAGCGATTTCCCAAAGAAGCCAGAAAACAAACGACAGCACTCCCTCGGCTGTCGTTTTTTTTTGGGCGCAATCACTAGGCTTTCAACTTTTCTTATAACTACCGATACTTTTTCCCAACATCCTATTGCACGCGCAGTGCTATAATAAGTTTGTAGTTGAGGTGGCTTTTCCCCCTTCTTAGCCCCTCGACCTATATACTGCATATTTGACATGGGTGTGTTTTTCTCCCTTTTTTTCACATCCTCGTCCACACAATCGCAAAAACGACAGTCCTCCCCTTCGCTGTCGTTTTTGCTTTTTTTGTGGGCGAAAGGGGAACGGTGGGGATAGCGATTTTTAGAAATACGTTTATACAATAGAAGAAGCCATCTCCCTCTCAGAGGGGGACGGCTTCTTTTATTCATTTGAAGGCTGTATCTCTATTTCCCACCACTACCTTAGTTGGCGAAGCTGACGCTCTTGGTGGTGCCGTCGGTGTTGTAGCTTGGGGTGACGGTGAAACCTAGGGCTTCGGAAATGAAGCGTACTGGCACCATGGCGCGGCCTGCGTCTGCGACGATGTATGGGGCTACGTCCATGGTTTTGGTTTTACCATTCACGGTGAAGCTGGTTTTGCCAACGTTCATGACAATTTTGGTGTCGTTGTAGTCGATGATGATGGAGTTGTCGGTCTTCCACTCTACATCTGCGCCAAAGGCTTCGCTAAGGGCGCGGAGTGGCACGAAGGTGCGGTCTTGGCTGATGACTGGGGCGGCATCGGTGGTTTTGGTGGCGCCGTCTACGGTCATGATTTTGGAATTGATGGTCATGGTGACCTTGTGCTTTTCTACCACGCTTGGATCGGTAAAGGTGAACTTGTTCGTTTGCATCTTGTAAACGTTGCCGCTGTCGTCGCTAAAAATCATTTCGATGTAGCCGGTGCAGGCCTTGTTGCTCTTGATGTTGGCAACATAGGTGCCGTTTTTGGTGATGTTTACAGGGTTACCGGTAGAAAGGGTGACCTTGGCGTTTTTGTCGGAGCTATCCACCCAACGGAAGTTGAAATATTTTGGTTGGAAGGAAAGCTTGCCGTTGGTGCCGTTGCTATTCAATACTTGCAAGGTGATGGTGGTGTCCTTGTTGATTGGTGCCGTGGACGCGGTCACCTTGCCGGTGTTGGCCTTTGTGCCATCGGTTACGGTGAGGGTGGTGGAAGCACTGTGGCCATTGTAGCTTACAGTGACCTTGATGGTTTCGCCTAGCTTAGCGTCTTTGGACACCGTAAAGTATGGCTTAAAGCTGTTTTTGTTGGCCACGACGCCTGTTGCGGCATCGTAGGTATAGGTATCGTTAACGGTATCGGTGATGTCGTAGCGTTCGTTTTTGGTGTTGACATAGGTAAGCGTACCTTCTACCTCTTCACCAGCAACGACCACGTTGTCACCAAAGGAAAGCTCGAGGGCCTTGAAATCGCCATACTTGGAAGCAAATTGAAGTTTGGTGTTGAAGGTGTCAATGATTTCGTTATCGCTCACAAAGTACACCAAGAGGGTTTCGGCGTCGCTGTCGGCGTTGTAGTTGATGGTGCCTTCGTATTTTCTTAGGCCATTTTCGTCAACGTCTGTGTCAAAATAACTCTTGTAGAGCTTGGTATACCTGGCTGTACCTGCCTTGGCGCCATTCTTATCGTAGGCTTGGGTGTACACATAGTCAGTAGAGTCTGGCACGTATTTTTCGTCAAAGTACACGCTCACCACGCGGTTCTTTGGGCCATCGCCAGTTTCATCGAGGGCGGCCACCATCTTTGTTGGTGCTACGGCCGAGGCGGCTTGGGCGTAGGTTTTTGCAAAATAGGTGGTATCAAGCTGTGGACTGGTGACGCGCACCTTGAGCACGTTGCCGGCATAGGCATCATCTACGCTGGTGATGTCGCTACGCTTGATAGTAATAACGTTGACCTCGTTGGCGGTCAAAAGGCCGCTATAGAGTGGGGTCAATTCGTCGTTGAGGTAGATGGAAAGGAGCTGATTTTTCTTTACGCCATCGCCAGCCACAACCACCTGCACGTCTTCTTTGGAAGCAGTGTCGAAGTTGGCTACATAAACGCTGATATCAGATTGGGTTTCTGTTTCGCCATTCGTTGCTGCTACAATGGCTTCTTCTGCCTGCGCTGGCACGGCTTCGTCGGCCACGGCTGCCATTGGCATCATACCAGCGAGCATGGCTGCTGTGGTCACAGCGGCTGTGAGTTTCTTTTTCATAATGGTTCCTCCTAATTCGTTGATTGATTGGTTACATTATAACATAGCCCCAGCAGCGATAACACAGGCCGAGTCAGATTGTTGTTGGTCTGTTACCCTCTTGTCAAGAGACGGTGAAAGCCGGGGCGCTATGTGCTATAATGGCCCTATACGGCCACGGCCACAGAGAAACGGAGAATGCTTATGCGCTTTTTTAGGAATTTTTTTCGTCCCCCAAACGGGCAGGACACCACTCACCTCACAGACGGCGAGATTCGCCTGGTGCTGCGCCAATACCAATGGGGGAGCGAGTATGTGGGGCGTCTGCCTTGCTACTTTTTTTCCATTGTGCCAGAGGGCGGCATGCGTGCTGAGCTTGGCCGCTGCGATTTGCGCATGGGCATGCACGATGAAATCTACTTTGCCGGCCACATTGGCTACCGCATTTACCGCCAATACCGCGGCCACCACTACGCCGAAAAGGCCTCCCGCCTCCTCTTGCACTTTGCCAATGAGCTCGGCATGGAGGAGGTCATCATTACCTGCGACCCGGACAACCAACCAAGCCGCCACACCCTGATGAATTTATCGGGCGAGCTGCGTAACACCGTCACCGTGCCCACCGATTCTGCCTGCTACCGCGCCGGCGACCGCGAAAAATGCCAGTTCTACTTTCATACCAAGGATTATTTTAAACCCGAATGGCACAACGAAGCCGTGTGCACCCAGCCCGACTACACCGACTACAGCTTATAGATAGCAACCTTTTTTAGGAGAATTTTAGGGTTCATAAAACCACTCATGATGATGCTGACTGCAAACAAGGCAGAAAGAATCACCCAAGGACGACCACGGCAAATTTTACGGCTTACGCACCAGTTTGCCAAAAAATTGGTAAGACCTGTGGTTTGCATAATGCCTGCAAAGATAAAGACAAAGAAAAGCTTTAATACATTGGCATGACCAAAGCCACCGCAGAACACATCAATAATTGGTGCATAGCCTGTCATCCCTAAAGCCAGCATCCCAAAAAGACTTGGCCAAATAAAGCCAATAAAAATCCACCCATAGAGCAAACCTAAGAATACGCCCAAAACCTTCATGCCCGTTGGCAAAAAGCCTGTATTGATGGTAATGAGCAAGAAAATAATACTGTGAATATAATAGCTTGTGTTTCCTTTTTTCGCTGCTGCGCCCATTTTTGTCGCACTTGTATCAAGCAAGGATTTACGCCAAACGCTGGGCATAAAACAGGGACGAGCTGGAAATAGAGCTACGGCCTTCAATTGAAACAATAAAGCCTTCCCCCTCTGAGAGGTGGAAGGCTCAGACTGTCGATAAACCTAAAATGTGTATGCAAATAGAAAGTTTTCTAGATTCCGCTTAGCCTTCCCCACATGGGGGGAAGGTGGCGGCGTAGCCGACGGATGAGGGGTATGAGCGCCAGCGAATGATCGATTTAGCTGCAAAGTACGGTGAAAACACACCCTCATCCGAGTTTTCTTCCGCCCTGCTCCAGAAAACCCACCTTCCCCCTCTGTGGTGTGCTTCCCGTCAATAGAACAGTGAAATAATATAAAATTTTTATGCTGCCAAAGGCTCTGCTTTTGGCAGTT
>CAKQDL010000057.1 GCA_934229395.1 uncultured Peptococcaceae bacterium
TATGGTAACTTAATTCTACCAAAAGAGAGCATCATGGGTCACTTTTTATTGTTCAACTTCATTTTACAATCTACCAATTTAATAGAAAAAATGAAGAACCCTGTTTTAATTAACCTCAAAACAGGGTTCTTCGACAGACTGCAATGCCTCGTGAGAGTAATCTCACGAGGCATTTGTAACATTTTGCATAGAGATGCCATGACTGCGATAAATCAAGCCGGCAAAATCATGGCGCATCGATATAATTCTCAATCGCGTCGCGCAGCTTTGAATAGCGGACCACAAAATGAATCGCAGGCGCGTTGCTCTTTGAAATCATTGCCCAGCGGCCTTCGTGGACGGAGATCGAGATATTATGAAAGTCCGTATCGCAGGGGCGAATGGAATAGCCGGGGTGGGTGCGGGCATACTCGTTTGTCTGATCCAAATGCTGACGGTAGTCCGCATAGGTATAGCGGATGTCTTTCGGGAAGAACAGTGTGGAGAGCGAGAGCGTCGGCGCATACTGAGCAAACTCTTCCTGTGACAGCTCAGGGAAGGAGTCCACAATGGAGCTGTGTGTGAGAACCTGCTCCATACAGGAACGCTGCGCTGCCGCGTGATCCAGAACGCGCTGCTGTTCTGCAGCGGGCAGACCATAGGAGGAGAGTATGACACGGAGCGTTTCCTCCCGAAGCGTCCCCAGTGGTGGGGCGGATAGAACCCGGCGGCGCGGTCCGGGTTTCTGTGCATCGGCCAACTGAAACGCATGAAGCGCGGCGGCCTGCTTCTCCCGGTAAATGTCCATCAGCGGGAGCGCCTTTTTCCAGATCGCATCGGCGCGTTCTTGGTAATAGCGCAGAGCCTCCCCGCCCTTGACCAGCTCATAGCGCCCCTGCTCGTGCGCTCCGGCAATGCACTCGCCGGAAAGCGCCGCGCCGCCGGAAACATTGAGAAAATGGCAGTAGACGTTGTTCTGCACGCCCTTGAGATAGCAGGGCGTGATCTGCCCCGTCATATACAGCGGGATCCAGCCCTCCAGACCCAGCATCAGCTCGTGAAAGGGACGGTCCAGATTGTGCACCACCTTCAGCCGCAGCCCCTTTTTCAGCAGTACGGCAAGACCGAACATATACTTCTTTGTAAACTCCCGGTCTTTTGCCATGTCATCCATCGGCATATCGCTGCACAGGAAGACCGGCGCGTCTGACTTTCCCAGCGCCGTCACCTTGAGAAAATCCAACTCTCCTCTTTTCATTTCCTCCAGGCCATAATAGGTCTTGCTCAGCGGAAGCTGGAACGGTACGGTGGGGACTTTCATATCGTCAAATCGAATGGCCTTCGTATATTCGTTCAGATCAAACTCGTCCAGATGACTCAGAAAAGCTGCAACATCGTCGTTTCGCTCTGCGTTATGTCCGCCAAGCCATTGAACCAAGCTGCCATAAAGGGCCTCTGCGTCCTCGTCTGCTTCTTTTGCATTGATCAGTTCGGCAAGAATTGCGCGTTCCGTCGGGGAATCAAAGCGGCGGATCACAAAATCGGCGATCGCGGAAACAAAGCGCTCTGGATCCGCAAGATGGCGCTGTCCGCTGCGGATGCGGGAGAGGTAAGAGGCATCATAATTGATGTTGCGTGCCAGTTCGGAGTTGCTGATGGAAAAGGTCGTGAACAGGCTGTTGAGGTTGTCGCGCAAATGCTCTGCGTCAATGCTCTCCTTGGGAAAAAAGGGGCGGAGGGAGGCTGACACGTTCTCCTCCGACAGCGCAGGTATACCCCGTGCGGCGGCAAGCTGAACAATACCGCTGATGAGCTTTGCCCGCTCTGCCTCGCTTTCCGGTTTTCGCTCACCGCTGCGGTAGCGGCTGACGGTAGCCGGGGAAAGACCGCTGGCCTCCGCCAGTTCTTTACCGGAGCAATGCAGCTGCGTCATATATTCGTTGAGTTGATCCTTGAACATCCGTGATCTCCTCCTTGCACACGGCAGTGTTTTCAATAATTCTATTATAAAGGCTGTCCTGCAAAAAGAAAAGGACTTCCCGCAGAGTCCGTGACAAAGTGGAAAGCCCCGATGAATTCTGCGCTTTCCCTTGGTATAATTAAAAAAAGTGATGATTTTGGATATGCCAAATGGATAGGAAGCGAGGAATTATTATGAAAAGACAAGTGATGAGTATCCTGCTGGTCCTCTGCCTGTGCCTGACCCTGCTGCCAAGCGCGGCGTTTGCGGCTTACACGCCGCCGGTGGAGGTCGACGAGGTTTCCGTCAGCGTCCCGGCTCCGACGTTGGAGGATGGCTTAAAAGTCCCGACAGTGGCGGACAATGCCCACTACTTCATCGACAGTCCCTATTCTCTGGACGGTATTGACAGGAACTTATTCTACTGGTATCGTGTTGCCGCCGAGGGCAGCGAATCCTATGTCGGCGACATTTATGACACCGACGGAACAAGCCTTGTAAACGATAGCTGGTACTGCTTGCAGATCAGGCTGCTGTTGGATTACGGCTATGTCTACGGCGAGAGCGTAACAGGAAACGTCCCCGGCGCCGAACTGGTCAAAGTCGAACGCTATAAGGACAACACCATCTATCTCTCCGCGTGGTTCAAGGTGGGCGATCCTCCGGAGTCCCCGACAGCGGTCAGCACGGTCACGCTCACTGATGTGCCGACGACCCGTGAGGATAAGATCGAGACTTGGACTGATGCCATCCAGAAGGCGGCGGTCAGCGAAGGTTGCCAGATCTACTATGCCTCCCTCTGCGAGTGGGACAGTGAGGACGGTCAGTGGCACTACAGCGACAGCTCCGGCTCCACCGACGCCGGCAAGGTCTATGGCGCGATGCTGACCATCAATCCTCTTCCGGATCATGTCTTTGCGGACACCGTCACTGCTACGGTCAACGGCAGAGCGGCGGAGGTCGCAGAATGCGACCTGGATGAAGTCGTGGTATTTGTCCCCTTCGGCAATGTGACGGTGGACACAATCGAGGTGAAAAGCGCCACCTGGCCCATTGACGGCAATACCATCCGCAAGGATGCGGACAATTTCACGCTCTACAGCATTCTCAACGAGGGCCGCATTCCCTACACGCTGAAGTCCGCGAAGTTCCAGATTCAGTACAATAAATCCGGGGAGTATCACGACCTGACCGATGCGGACGACACCTTCAGCAAGCAAAACAACTACCGCGTCATCGCTGAGCTGGAGGCCAAGAGCTATGCAACCTTTGCAGGCAGCGTAACCGGTGACTTCAACGGTACGGATGGCGTAAGCTGTGAAATCTCCGAAGATAAAAAGACCTGCACCGTCACCCGCACCTGCGCGGTCTATGACCGGATTTATACCTATTCTGTCAACGAACCAGATAACCACATCAACAGCGTGACGATCCATCAGGACGATCCGCAGCCGGGAGAAAAGTATGCGGATGGCGTGTATGCGCCATCTGGCGGGAGCACGACAGCGCTGGTCGGTGTCAATAGAGGCGACTTCTGGTATGAGGTCCCCTGTGTGGGCAGCACCGAGAGCCTCAAGCGGTTGTCGGCAAACGACGTCTTTGAAAATGGCAAGGTCTATTGGTACTGCCTGAAGCTGAGGAATGCGGATGGCTACCGTTTTGGCGACGGCTTTACCGTTTCCTTCGCGCAGATGGACGGCTCCGAGAGCAATTACGCCATGATACAGCGCGAGACGGACACTGAAAAACGGAAGGTGTACAACCTCTGGTACACCGTGGGGGATGTGACGCAGACGCCCATCACCGCAGTCGCCGTCACCGGCCCGGCGTATCAGAACGGGGCCGTCGACATCAGCGACCCCGGCGCGTTCCATGCGGATGCCCCTGTGACCCTCAGATCTTTAACCTATAACAACAACTATTTGAGTTTCACGCTGCTCCCCCAGTCCGGCCATTACTTCGGGCGCACGGTGACCGTGACCTATAACGGCAAGGAGGCGCGGGTGTCCGATGGCTTCTTCAGTCGCTTCGACACCAAGTACATCGGTGTGAGCTACTCCGTCGAACCCACCACCCCCGTCACCGTCACAGGCATCACCGCGCTGGATAAGGTCTACGACGGCACCACGGCGGCCACCCTCACCGGCGGCACGCTCAGCGGCGTGGCGGAGGGCGACGCCGTAGCGCTCGACTTCTCCGAAGCAAGGGCGGAATTTGACAGCAAAGACGCGGGAAACGATAAGCGCGTTACAGTCAAGGGTACCCTCAAGCTGACGGGTGCGGACGCCCACAAATACGCCCTTACTCAGCCCGAACTGACCGATTTGAAGGCCGATATCACCCCCTGTGCCGCTTTCGATGATGACACCAATGAGAATCAGATCATCTATGTGGGTGAGAATAGCTTCGCCGCGCCCAAGTTCACCGGCATCGGCGGCGAAGAGGTGACGGGTACGCTTCGCTATACGCTGTCCGACGGAAAGACGGAAGCGGATATCCCCGAGATGCTCCGCGCTCTGAAGGCGGGCGATAGCCTGAACATCCCCTACACCTTCACCGCTTCCGGCAACTACAGCGGTGAAAAGACTGGAACCATCACTGTCACGGCACAGGAGCGTCCGTCCTCTGGCGACGGCAGCCACACGTCCAGCTATCCTGTGACCGTGTCTGGTCAGACCCAAAACGGCAGCGTAACGGTCGACCGGCGCTCTGCGGGACGCGGTGACACTGTTACGATCACGGTCAAGCCCGACAGCGGCTATGTGCTGGAAACGCTCACGGCCATGGATAAGAACGGCAGCGAACTCAAGCTCACGGATAAGGGCAGCGGCAAGTACACCTTCACCATGCCGAGCAGCAGGGTCGAGGTCAAGGCAGCTTTCATGGAGGACAACTCTGCCCTGAATTTTTTCTACGATGTTCCCAACGACAGCTTTTACTATGAAGCGGTGAAATGGGCTGTCGGAAAGAATATCACCTCTGGCGTTGGCAACAATCTGTTCGCCCCTGACCAGTCCTGTACCCGCGCGCAGATCGTCACCTTCCTGTGGCGTGCTGCGGGCAGTCCGGAGCCCAAGAATGTCGGCAGTTTCTCTGATGTACCTGCAAGCGCCTACTATGCAAAGGCGGTTGCCTGGGCAGTCGAGAACGGGATCACGACCGGTACGGGCGATGAAATGTTCTCTCCTGATGCCGTCTGCACGAGAGCGCAGGCTGTGACCTTCCTCTGGCGTTATGAGAAGACCCCCGCGGCGAGCCGTAGCAATCCATTCGCGGATGTTGCTGCCGATTCCTACTATGCCGACGCAGTTCTGTGGGCAGTCAAGGAGGACATCACCAAGGGAACCACCAACACGACATTCAGCCCCGACGCGGATTGCACCAGAGCGCAGATTGTGACCTTCCTCTGGCGATGCAAGAAGTGACCGACATACGGCCAAGCAGCAAAAGCCGCTGTCTTGCCCCATAAGCGAACATCAGACAGCGCAGCGGATTGGCTTTTCACCTTGATGCTGCGCTGTTCTCTTCTCACTACAGGAAATAGATCTATAATATCGTTCTGGCCTTTTCTACCTGTTGCTGGAGCTATGATATAGCCGATACCGCCAGTCAACGGCTGGTGGTATCGGCGAAGTTGCTGCCGGAGAGAACAACTTCGCAAGATTTCAGCGTGTCTCTTGTGAATGATCCTGAAATGCCCTGAAACAAAGAGAAACGAGCAGCAATTTTCATACTTCCAAAGTTGACAGGTGCTGCCCGTTCTGATATATTGAGTTTGGATTTCAAAGGCTGTCCCCATGCTTTGCCATCCGATTGCTCCGAACGCATAGATAGGGGAGGCGATGGCATCACCTTCCATTCGTGATATAATTTCATACTTCGGTCATTCCATTCTGCCAAAAATGAGCTGACCATTGTTGTAATAGCGAGGACTTGAAAGTCCTCGCTATTAGCATACATCGTCCGTCGATATATATCTACCATCGACATGCACCGTCATACGAAGGAAATCGACCACAGGTACCGTTACGCTCAGCTGTACCACGTCTAAGTTCATTTAGAACAGTTGACGGGGAACAGTCGAGTTCACTAGCGATATGGCGAAGAGAAAAGTTTAGCTTTTTGAAAATCTTAAGGCTGCATCTATCCTCAAATTTAAGGTGCTGACCTCTTTGTCGTGATGGTGTAAATGTGCTAGAATTCGTTTGACTCATGGATGTTCTCATCCAGTAGGTTTTGTGTGGTAACTTCATTCTACCAAAAGAGAGCATCATGAGTCTTTTTTTATTGTTCAACTTCATTTTACAATCTACCTTTGTAAAAAAAACAACCGAGCTCTGCACATAGTAAGCGCTCGGTTGTTTTGCGTTTGGGTTAGATGAGGTTTTCAGGATTGAGCACGGCCAAGTCTTCTGTTACAAAGAGGCCATTTTCGCGTACGAGTTCATCGTCGAAATAGATTTTACCACCGCCAAAGTCTTCGCTTTGAATCAGCACGAGGTCCCAATGGATGGTGGAGTCGTTGCCGTTTGGTGCATCTTCATAGCAGGAGCCTGGGGTAAAGTGAATGCTGCCACAGATTTTTTCGTCAAATAAAATGTCCTTCATAGGCTTGGTGATGTATGGATTAACACCAATACCAAGCTCACCAACGTAGCGCGCGCCTTCGTCTGCATCCAAAATGGCGTTGAGCTTTTCAGTTTCGTTGGCGGTGGCCTTGACGATTTTGCCATTATCGAAGGTGAAGCACACATTCTCAAAAACGGTGCCTTGGTAGAGAGATGGTGTGTTGTAGCTGATGGTGCCGTTGATGGAATCACGCACAGGTGCTGTGTACACCTCGCCATCTGGAATATTGCATTCGCCGGCGCATTTTACAGCAGGAATGTCCTTAATGGAGAAGGTCAAGTCGGTGCCAGGGCCTGTGATGCGCACCTTGTCGGTGCTGTTAAGACGTTCAACGAGGCTGTCCATGGCTTGGCTCATCTTACCATAATCCAAATTGCACACCTTGAAATAAAAATCCTCAAAGGCGCGAGAGCTCATATTGGCCAATTGAGCCATGGAGCCGTTTGGATAGCGCAATACCACCCATTTGCTGTTGTTGACGCGTTCGTCCAACACCTTGGCGTAGGCCTTGTTGCTGCGAGCGATGTTTTCCTTTGGCACGTCGGCATTTTCAGAAATGTTATCGCCAGCGCGTACAGCAATGTAGGCGTGCATGCCCTTCATTTGCTGGAGCAGAAGCTCGGCATTGAAGTTGAGCTGCTCTTCGGAATTGCCCATGAGGAGGGCGCGAGAAAGTTTGGCATCTGAAAGATGAAGATAAGGGTAGGCACCAATGGCGTAAGCCTCTTCGATGAGTGCCTCGGCCAAAGGATAGGCATCTTGGCCGCCAATGTCAATGAGAACACGCTCTCCCTTTTGGAGACGTGTGGAATAATGAATAAGTCCGTGAGCAAGTTCTGTGATACGTGAATCCATAGTTTTAGTCCTTTCGAGTTAAGATTTCCATAGAGATTTGTCGAGGGCGCGGTATTGAATGGCCTCGGCAATATGGTGTGATAAAATGGTTTCTTCGCCGTCCAAATCGGCAATGGTGCGTGCAACCTTTAAAATACGGTTGTTGGCACGTGCAGAAATACCAAGCTTTTCAAAGGCGCGTTGTAAAAGACGCTTAGAGGCCTCGTCGAGTTGGCAATATTTTTTGATGTGGGCTTGGCTCATATTGCTGTTGCAATAGATGCCATCCCTTCTAAAGCGCTCTAGCTGGAGGGCGCGTGCAGCTGTCACGCGATTGCGTATGGCTTCGGATGATTCCTCTTTGCTGGTGGAATCGTAGAGATCGTTAAACTCCACTGGTGTGACCTCTAGCTGCAAATCAAAGCGGTCCAATAGGGGGCCAGACACCTTGCGTTGATAACGGCTAATAGCAGCATCCGAGCAAGAGCATTCGTGCTTTGGGTCGTTGAGATAGCCGCAAGGGCAGGGGTTCATTGAGGCCACCAGCAAGAAATTGCAAGGATAGGTCAGCTGCGCATTGACACGGCTAATGGTGACAATACCATCCTCAAGAGGTTGACGCAAGGCTTCGAGCACATTTTTTTGGTATTCTGGAAATTCATCCATAAATAAAATGCCATTGTGGCTCAAAGAAACCTCACCAGGATTTGGTATGTGACCGCCGCCAATCAGGCTCGCTTGTGAGCAGGTATGGTGAGGTGCGCGGAAGGGGCGCTGTGTCACCAAAGGATGCTCCGACGAAAGCAAGCCAGCAATAGAATGGATGTTGGAGCATTCCAAACATTCTTCCACGCTAAGGGGTGGCATGATGGATGGGAGTGCGCGGGCAAGCATGGTTTTGCCTGCACCAGGAGAGCCAATCATAATCACGTTATGACCACCACTGGCCGCTATTTCCATAGCACGCTTGGCTTCCTTTTGTCCCTTGATGTCTGAAAAATCTGCGCCAGAAAGCGGCGCATGAGCAAGAATTTCAGAAATGTCCGGCCTTGGCAAAGGTGCATAGGAAGCAGGATTGCGCAAAAAAGCAACAACATCTCCAAGGGTAGCAAAGCCATAAGCAGGTGCTCCACTGATGGCAGCCTCCTTCCCGTTTTCAAGGGATGTTACCATGGCCTTCTTGCTGTCCTTCATAGAAAGCGCAATGGGAAGCACACCTTTTACCGGGCGAATGCTCCCGTCCAACCCGAGCTCGCCCAAAAATACCAGAGAATCAAGAGAATCTAGCGGCACCTGTTCTGTTGCTGCGAGCATGGCAATAGCAATCGCCAAGTCAAAAGACGGTCCTTCCTTTTTGATGGATGCGGGGGCCAAGTTGATGATGATGCGCCGGGGTGGCATATCAAGACCTTGGTTTTTCATAGCCGTGCGCACACGTTCCTTGCTCTCCTTAACAGATGCGTCAGGAAGGCCAACGATGTTCCAATCTGGAAGGCCGCGGCTAGAATCAATTTCTACACGAATCGCATTCACAGACAAACCGCTCAGTGCAGCGCTGTGGATTTCTGCTAGCATATCAACACCTCCTAAAGATAAACCTAGTATCAAATTAGAATAATTTCTTAGCAATAGCAGGAATCCTCGGTACTCCTAAAAGCTTGAAACGATTAAAAATTCAAGCCATAGAAACCCGAGGACAAAAATTGAGGCAACTTCCTCTCATAAAGAATAAATAAAGTATAGCATTTGTCCCTTCCTATAGCAATATAACCCCGTTTTAACAGTAAAAGTTCCGAGAAGCTCGAGACTATTCTTGGTGCTTTTGTGATAGAAACTGGCTATTATTTCATATCGTTTTCTGACAAATGATGATAATCTTATATAAAATAGACACACGAAGAGGAGTAAACCATGCACTACATAACAACCTATCACTCCCCCTTGGGCGAGCTTCTCCTAGCAGCAGATGACATTGGGCTGACAGGACTCTGGTTTGAGGGTGAAAAATATTATGCCAATAATCTTGCCAAGAACCACGAAAAAAAGGAAGTCCCAATTTTTGGGAACGTCAAACAATGGCTCGATATTTATTTTTCTGGCAAGGAGCCAGATTTCATGCCGCCTTTGCATATATTTGGTACAGCGTTTCAAAAAGACGTTTGGAAAATCTTGCTCGCTATTCCTTATGGAAAGACAACAACCTATGGCGAAATTGCGACGCAAATTGCAAAAAAACGCGGCATAGCGCGTATGTCCGCCCAGGCCGTAGGCGGCGCAGTAGGTCGCAACGCCATTTCCATCATCATCCCCTGTCACCGCGTCGTCGGCGCAAATGGTAGCCTAACAGGATACGCCGGCGGTATCGATAAAAAAATCCAACTACTAAAATACGAAGGTGTCCACGCAGAACAATTCTTCGTGCCAGCAAAGAGCACCGCACCGTGACAAGCCAATAGCCATCGCATCTGATTGGTACAGCTTATGTTTTAGCTCTATGTGAGAAATTCGATATGCCTATTCCAGATGAATATAGGTAGAGAAAAATTTAGTCTGATACTGAAATCACACCCATGCGTGCAATAGCAACTAAGGAGGCTTCACTTCTAGCGTAATTTTCGAAAATCATTGTTTTAAACGGCACATTACGGTGTCTAGGAACTGCAAGAGTAATTTTACCAATACGCGTGGTTAAATCACGATTACGAAAGCCATTGCGGCTGTCCGTACGTTCTTCAGAACGCTCATAAGGATTGGCCTTAAGCTGCTCTTGTGATTCTGCTTTCAAAACAGCATGAAGACTATTTTGAAGGAGCGTACGAAAAGCATCGTCATGGTCTTGAGAAAGTAATTGTAGAATATCTTCTTGATTTAAAGTAATATTAAGCTGAGCCATTTGGTTTCATCCTCCTAGGGTTTGTGTTGGTTTGGCGATTAACATTATATGGTAGATTGTAAAATGAAGTTGAACAATAAAAAGTGACCCATGATGCTCTCTTTTGGTAGAATGAAGTTACCA
>CAKQDL010000058.1 GCA_934229395.1 uncultured Peptococcaceae bacterium
TCGGCGACAGCTCATTTATATTACCACGACCACGTTTCTCTGTCAACACTTTTTTTGGATTTATTTTAAATCCTTTGATGCTTACTGATGCTATCGTGGGCCAACGGCTTTCGCCGTCAACGTTTATATACTATACGCTATTCTTTCTCTATTGTCAATGCTTATTTACATTTTTTATGTCGTTTCTTTATCCTTCTTTTACATCTCGCCCCTCTTTATTAAACACTTGAAATGGTTGACCACTTGTCGTTGTTATAAGCTGACTTGTTTATCCTGAAATCAATTTAAATTATCTTTTTTGGTCTTGTTTAGGCTTGCAAGTTACTCTTTGCACGTATTACAATGTACTAGCTATGAATGATAATTTAAGGAGGGCTTTAACGATGCCACAAAAAACTGTTCTTGTTATGGGCGGTACGGGCTTTTTGGGCAACAACCTTGTTACCCATCTTTCTCATAATCATTACCGCTGCGTGGTAAAGACACGCCACCCTGAAACACATATTGATTCTGAAAACGTTCGCTACGTGGCTCATTTTTCTGATATTAATGAGAAAATTGATGTTGTGGTGCATCTTTCTGGGATTCCTATTAGCGAGGGTCGATGGAATTCTTCCTTCCGTCGCCAGATTGTTGAAACACGCGTACGTCCTCTTATGAATTTGAAGCGCTGGGTGTCTGAGCTTGCTGACGATATGCGTCCTGAGCTTTTGATTGTTGGTTCTTCTACGGGCTATTACGGCCTGGGCACTGCACGTCCTACACATATTTTTAGCGAGGAAGGCAAGGCCGGCAAGGATGTTTTTGCGCAGATGTATGTGGAAATTGAATCTCGCGCTCAGGAGCTCAAGCCGTTTTTTGATCGTGTGGTAACGGTACGCACTTCGAACGTGCTTGGCCGTGGTGCTCACGTCTTTAGACAAATCACCAAGCCGATCCATTCTGGTTTTTCTGGCGTTTATGGTTCTGGCGAGCAGCCTTTTCCTTGGATTCATCACCAAGACTGGTCCCGTGCGATGACGTTTATCATTGAAAACGAGGGTGCGCATCACGATGTGTACAACCTTGCTACAACCTCCCTCAATCAGCAATATGAATTTGCTGGTTTGGCGGGTACCTACATCGGCAAGGATAACGCACACGGTGCACCAAAGCTCTTGCTCTATCTATGGTGGGGCAAAAATCGCGCTGATTCTCTTATCAACGGCAATTACATTGAGCCACATAACCTCATTGAGGAGGGCTTCGATTTTAAATTTACAAACCTCTATCAAGCGATGGATTATATTTTCTAACAACAAAAGGCCAACTTTCGTTCGTGAAAGTCGGCCTTTTTGATTACATAAATAAAAGATGCCTTAGTAGATTAAAGGTATTAAGGCTTAGGATGATCAGCAGGGTGAAAAAGAAGAGTCTGTCGAAATATTTATCGTCGACATGGCTGGCGATGTAGCTGCCTATGAAGCCGCTAAGAACGGCGGCCACCATCATAAATGGCAATACGCTCATATCAACGTTGCTAAACTGTGTGGTGACACCCATGGTGATGACGTTTGACAGCTGAGCACAGAAGATGATGCACAGCGAGGTAAAAACGGCGGGCTTGCTGGCCAGAGAGAGCATGATGATGAGCAAGGGCCTATTGAATAATCCGCCACCAATGCTTAAAAAGGCTGCTATAATACCTAGACCAACGCCGACACCCATCATAAGCAACCCATTTTTTACATGAAAATGCGGGATTTTATGTCCCCAAATTTCGTTGGCCATGACTATGAGCACGAAGACGATTTGTAAAATGCTTTGTACGATGGTGATGACGCCGTCGTTTTCGGCACCTGCCATAAAGTTTGTTAGCATACGGTTGCCTAGGACACCTCCGGCCATGCTCCCCACTGTAAAATAGGCAACGATACGCCAGTCTACAGCCTTGGCATTTTGTCTGCTTTTATAAATGGATACGGTGGTCATGGTTAGGATGGTGATGGAGGACATATGGTTGACCGATGCTGCGGAAAATCCGCCCATGGCATCCATGAGAGGCTTTATGATGATACCGCCTCCGATGCCACTAATAGAGCCTAGGGAACAAGCGAACAGCACAATAAAAAAGACGATGATTCCTTGCATATTTTTTCCTTTCAATAATAAAAGCGATTGGCCGCAACCAATCGCTTTTTGTTTTATTTGGTTATGGTGGAGCGTTCTATGGTGTATGGGTTTTCATTGGCGTATGGATAATCCTTTGCATACGGATCGAGGTTGTCAAAACGCCCTCTTTGACCGACGGTTACTTTACCAAAGCCACTGGTTAATTCTACAATTTTGTTCGGCGTGGTACCAACGCTGCCCTTGTAGGTATTCTCATCTGATGCGACCACTTCGGCATCCTTCCAAAAGCGCTTGGTATAGGTCATATCGACACCGCCATCACCACTTAAGGCATCAATCAACACGTTATAAGGAAGATTGGAGGAAAGTAGGGTGAGTTCTCCTCCCATGCTGGTAAGGGTCCAATCACCTTTGAGGCGTTTATTATAGGCGAAAATGTTGCCGTTTTGGCTTTCGCCTGTGACTTTTTCAAAGCTGTTTTCTAGCATTGTCACACTTGCATCTTCGACTGTCATAGAAACCTGGCTGATTTTATTGTTGGTCATTCTTATTGGCGCTGTTTGTGCGCTCACGCTCAAGCTCTTGGCTTTGACGTTATTAATGTTGGCATAGCCTGCCTCTGTTTCAATATTGAGTGCGGCTGTACGCAAGGTATCCACATTCAAATTGGTATCGCCTGATGTGATAATATCAACCTTTGTTAGATTATCTTGTGGCAAGAGAATTTGCAAGGTGAGTTCTTTGGCGTTACTCGCGTCGCCTTCTAAAACAATGTCGCAATGTGTGCCAGTTAAATCAACCTTTGCCAATTGGTTGGTGCAGCCTCGTCCGGATACGGTGACCATTGGCTTACCTAGACTTGAGGCCATGCCAACTTCTACCTTCGCCTCTCCAGCTTCAATGGTTACTGTTTCCAAGCCGTCTCTGCTCATTGGAATTTCTAGCTCTTGGTGCACTTCTGCGTGCCCCTCAAAGGAACCATGTCTATCGTTCAACAAAAAGTTAAATACGAGAAATACAAGTAAGCAAAGCACTGCCACTGCTACAAACAGCAACTGAAAAGGCCTTGTCTTTTTTATGAAATATTCCATGCGTGGACCCATTTTGCTCGCGCCTCCCTACTTTTATATACTATTTTATTTTACACACTCATGTATCATCGTGCAACCATGAAAACATCACGACAAGATAGGATTTTACAAAAAAAGAGCCGAGTTTCCTCAGCTCTTCCATTTATTTTCTTTTTTGCTCTGCTTTTCCTCGTCGGCTTCGTTGTAAAGTGGAAGCGTAACGGTGAAGGTGGTACCTACATTTTTGGTGCTGGTAACGTTGATTGTGCCATCATGGGCCAAAACCAACCCTTGCGTGATGGCCATGCCTAAGCCTGTACCGCCAGTTTCACGCGCGCGCGAGCTGTCTGTGCGATAAAACCGTTCAAAAATATGTTTGCACTCTTCCTCGCTCATACCAATACCCGTATCGGATACTGAGAAACAAAAGTTTTCTTTGTCGGCCCACGCTTTAAACACAACGGATCCACCGTCTTTTGTATAGCGCAAGGCATTGCTCACCAAATTCAGCACAATTTGCTTCAGTCTTTCTGGATCTGCATAGCAGTATGGCAATTTTTCTGGAATATCTATTTTCACATTGATTTTGCGCGTTTCTGCATCTGCATTCATAAGGATAAAGAAATCCTGGAAAAAGGTTTGGAAATCAATAAGCGTTTTATTGATTGGCATATGGCCAGCGTCCAAGCGCGATAAGTTTTGCAATTGATTGACCATACCACTCAAGCGCAGCATTTCGTCATAAAGGGCCGAAAGCTCTACTGGCGTGCAGTTCTCATTGGCGCTTAATTTGTTTTCTAAGGTCCCTGTGATTGCAGTTATTGGTGTGCGCAATTCGTGGCTAATATCTGCAAAAAGCTGCACACGTGCATCGTTTGCGCGACTGAGCTCATCGGACATTTGGTTGAAGGCTACAGCCAATTCACCGATTTCGTCATCACTTTCCACCGCCACCTTTTCTGTTGTGGACCCTTCACCAATGCGTCGAACAGACAAAATCAAATTATTCAAAGGCTTGGTGATGTGGCGGCCAAAAGCCATACCTATAATAATGGACAGCAAAATGGTGATGGATACACCAAACACAACAGATTTGTTGGTATTGCTTAAAAAGCTTTCTTCCAGAAGCCAAAATTCATGGCCAAAGTAATCCACTGGCAAGAGATAACCAATGAGGTTTTCTGTGCCATTTTCATAAATTGGATAGCCATGCTCAATCATGCGCTTGTTAACGCGTTGACCGATAAATTCCACTTGAGGATGCGCTAAAATTTCGCCATCTGTGCCAATAAGCACGACTGGTTGGTAATAGGAGCTTCTGCTGTCTAATCCGTATGCCGAGCGTAGGCTATAGGACACAATAACGCTTTGAACGTTTTCCCATGAATTGCCATTGGCAGCATAATAATCGGTATATACATCGTCCCACTCACCAATTTCAACTTGTTGGGTGTCTTTGAGATATTGAGTAAAGCTACGGCTCATCATTTGTAAGGTAACGCTACCAACAATCATCCCCGTCAGCAAGGTGACCAAGGACATGAGCGAAATAATTTTAGTCGACAGCTTCATACTTGTCCCCAAATTTATAGCCTAGGCCATAAACCGTTTGGATGTAGATAGGTTTTTGAGGATTAGGCTCAATTTTTTTGCGCAAATTGCTGACGTGGGTGTCAATAGCGCGTTCATAGCCTGCATAGCTTTCGCCAAGGGTCGCTGTAAGAAGCTGCAAACGGGAGTAAGGACGGCCGACATTTTCGCTCAAGGTAACAAGGATTGCATACTCAGATGGTGTAAGGTTGATGTCCTCGCCATCGTAATAAACCTCGCGACGATCCAAATTGATTTCTAGCTTACCAAAATGGCGCACTTCCTCAACACTTTCTACAATATGTTTGCTGCGTCTGAACACGGCTTTAATACGCGCATTGAGTTCACGCAAACTGAATGGCTTTGTGATATAGTCGTCTGCACCAAGCTCCAAACCCAAAAGCTTGTCAATTTCTTCATTGCGCGCTGTAACCATAATGATTGGGGTGTTATTGTTTTCGCGGCGAATACGTTTGCACACTTCCATGCCGTCCAGCTTCGGCAGCATCAAATCCAAGATAATCAAATCCGGCTTGATTTGATCTACCATTTCCAGGCCTTTTTCGCCATCGGCAGCTTCAAAAATCTGATATTGCTGTTTTTCAAGATACTCCTTTACGTTTCCGCGAATCGCGTCTTCGTCTTCTACAACCAAAATTTTTTCATTCATATTTACACTTCCTTATTGATTGAATTTCGTTGCCCTGGTTTTTACGATACTATAATAATCAAGCAATTGCTGGCTGGCATTTTCCCAGCTCGAACCGTGGGCCTCTCTTAATGCAATGAGGCGCATTTTTTTCAAGCTTTCCTTGTCGTTCAAACGATCAATGGCTGCATCCAAGGCCTTTTCGTCCCCCGATGGGTAGAGCATACAGTCTATGCCATCATGAAGCTGTTCCTTTGTGAGGGTGCTGTAGGCTGCAATAATAGGCACGCCAGACGCCATGGCTTCCAAAAGCGTTAGGCCAACGTGCTCTTTGAGCGATGGAAAGATAAAGGCATCGGCTGTAGCATACGCCTCTGATAAATCCTTGTCCCGTAAATAGCCCGTAAACACCGTACGTGTACCGCGAAAGGCATTTTCTAACGCCTCTTTATACTCGCCATCTCCCACAATGGCAAGACACACATCATCTCTTCTGCGCATCATCGGCACCAAAGCTTCGAGATTTTTTATTTCACTCAAACCGCCAATATAGACCAAAAGCTTTTTATCTGTTTCACCCTTGCATAAAATGGTACGCATTTCTTTGGAGCGATAATCAGGACGCCGCTTTTCCAAATCAACGCCACGCTTCAACACATGGGCACCTTCTATACCGTGGGCTGCCAGCGTTTTTCTCATCATGTTTGATGTTGTAAGGACCATAGCGGCACCATCTGCCAATACCTTGCGATTGGCCCAGATTTTTTTCTCAATGAATTTATAATTGAAATGCGTTTGCTTCAGCATATTCTCATAGTTGGTGTGAAAACTTACAATGTAGGGAATATCCAGCTGCTTTGCGCAATTTATCGCTGCTGTCCCAACACCAGCTGGGTTCACAACATGAATCACTTGAGGCGCAAAAATCGATAGAATGCCATTCATTTTATTATTGGATGGCGTCCGTATCAATTTTTTTCCAAAAGGCAATTGCATTTCAGCCACGCTGTAAACCGGAACATTTTGAAACTGAGCAACGCTTCTTTTACCGGTTATGACGAGAACCTCGTGTCCTTCCTTGCAGAAATGCTTAATCGCCTCAGACAATCGGAGCACCAAGCCATCTATGGTTGGCAAGAACACTTCTGTAACGATTACGATTTTCATTGCTAACTCTCCTTTTTTTGCCACATCCATCCTATCACAATCAGGGCGAATCTGCTATATAGCCCCTTTTAATATTCCCATTTCTTAATAAATCCATGCAAAAAAAGAACCCATGCAAGGGCATGAGTTCTTCATTTGTATTAAGTTAAAATTACTTAATGGTAGCGGTAGCGCCAACTTCTTCGAGCTTAGCCTTAGCAGCTTCAGCATCTTCCTTGGATACGCCTTCCTTAAGAACCTTAGGAGCGCCGTCAACGACTTCCTTAGCTTCCTTAAGACCAAGACCGGTGATTTCACGAACAGCCTTGATAACCTTGATCTTGTTGTCACCAACGTTGGTGAGTTCAACATCAAATTCGGTCTTTTCTTCTTCAGCAGCGCCGCCAGCAGCAGCACCACCAGCAACTGCTACAGCAGCAGCGGTAACGCCGAATTCTTCTTCGAAGCTGGAAACGAGTTCGCCAAGTTCAACAACAGAGAGCTCTTTTACGAGGTCGATAATTTGGGTGATTTTTTCAGACATGATATGTTAATCTCCTTTTGATTAAATTTTAAATTGCAATTACGCAGTTGGTTCTTCTTCAGCTTTTACGCGGATAGCTTCAAGCGCCATAGCAACCTTTTGCAATGGAGCTTTGAAGCAGTAAGCAACCTTGGAGAGAAGTACTTCCTTGCTTGGAAGTGCACCAAGAGCTTCAACCTTAGCCACATCGATGATTTCGCCTTCAGCGATACCACCTTTGATGGTAAGAACTTTGTTATCCTTAATAAACTTGCAGATGATGTTTGCTGGAGCAACAACGTCATTGTCGCAGAATGCAACAGCGGTAACACCATTGAATACATCACTAAGAGCTTCGTAGCCGTTTTCAACAGCAGCGCGCTTTAAGAGGGTATTCTTTGCTACAACGTATTCTACATTGCTTTCACGTAATTGCTTACGGAGTTCTGTGGTCTGTTTTGCATTTAAGCCAGTGTAGTCAACAACAACTACGGACTGTGCATTCTTAAATTTAGCGGATAAATCAGCAACAATCAGTTTCTTTTCTTCTAATTGTCCCAACAGATTCACCTCCCTTTCTTCGATTGATTGTAAGGTTATCTGCCATATAAAAAACGCCTTTGCGCGCGAGACACACAAAGGCAGAAATTGCATAAGCATTTTACCTGTGCAGGAGATTAAGCCCGTAGGCGCCTGCGGTCTCTGGCAGATGTTAAATGTATAATATTAATTAACCAACATGGTTAGGGTTAATCTTAACCCCAGGACCCATGGTGCTGGATACGGAGATGCTCTTCATGTAAACGCCCTTTGCGCTTGCTGGCTTAGCCTTGATTAGAGCTTGTGCCAAAGCGTTGAAGTTTTCGGTGAGGGCTTCTACGGTGAAGCTAGCTTTACCAATTAGAGCGTGGATGATACCAGCCTTGTCAACGCGGTATTCAATCTTACCAGCCTTAACTTCAGCTACAGCACCAGCAACATCCATGGTAACAGTACCAGTCTTAGGGTTTGGCATGAGACCCTTTGGCCCTAAGAGACGACCGATTTTACCAACGGTACCCATCATATCAGGGGTAGCGATAGCAACATCGAAGCCGAACCAACCGCCTTGAATCTTAGCGATCATATCTTCAGCGCCGACAAATTCTGCACCTGCAGCTTCTGCTTCTTTGGCCTTTTCGCCCTTAGCAAATACCAAGCAGGAACGGGTTTTACCGCTGCCGTGTGGCAATACCATTGCGTTACGAATCTGTTGGTCTGCATGACGTGGATCTACGCCCAATTTAAATGCAACTTCTACGGATTCATCAAATTTTGCAGTAGCGTTTTCCTTTACGAGTTTAAGCGCTTCAGCTACTTCGTAAAGATTGTCTTTGTCAACACGCTTAACTGCGTCTTGATACTTCTTGCCATGTTTAGGCATGTGTCTTCCTCCTTCGTGGTTCTAACGGATTTTATCCTCCCACAATTCTCGCGCTAAAATTAGCCTTCTACAGTGATACCCATGCTGCGTGCAGTACCTTTGATCATAGACATAGCACTTTCAATGCTAGCAGCGTTGAGGTCAGGCATTTTTGTTTCAGCGATTTCGCGTACTTGTGCTTCGGTGATTTTACCAACCTTCTTGGTGTTAGGTTCACCAGATGCACGGTCTACACCTGCTGCCTTCTTAATAAGAACTGCTGCTGGTGGAGTTTTGGTAACAAAGGTAAAAGAGTGATCTTGATATACAGTAATTTCTACTGGAATCACCATACCCATTTGGTCTTTGGTTCTTTCATTGAATTCTGTGCAGAACCCCATGATGTTAACACCGTGCTGACCAAGTGCTGGACCTACTGGTGGAGCTGGGTTAGCCTTACCTGCTTGTACTTGTAGTTTAATGAAACCAATTACTTTCTTTGCCATTTAAAGAGCACCTCCTTTTATTGATTTCTCGCGAATTACATTTTGTGAATTTGATCATAGTCTAATTCGGCTTCGGTTTCTCTGCCGAACATCGTAACACTTACGACTACCTGCTGCTTCTTTGGATTAATCTCTTTGATTATACCAGACATACCAGCAAAGGATGGGTCAATAATTTGAACCTCGTCGCCAACTTCAGCATTAAGCTCAACAATCGGTGTTTCTTCACCCATGCCTTGAAGCAGATGCTCTACTTCGTAATCATGGAGTGGAACAGCCTTGTTGCCTGTGCCTACGAAGCCCGTTACACCAGTTGTGTTACGAACGATGTACCAAGATTCGTCGGTCATAATCATTTCTACAAGCACATAGCCCGGAAAAACCTTGCGTTGTACTTCTTTTGTAGTGCCGTTTTTGACTTCGCGTACTGTTTCAGTTGGAATGATGCAACGGAAGATGTATTCTTCCATGTTCATGCTTTCAATACGCTTTTCAAGGTTTGACTTTACCTTGTTTTCATAGCCTGAGTAAGTGTGTACTGCATACCACGCCTTTTGCTCCTCTGACATTTTAGAGGCCACCTCTCTATATGAACAAGCTGAATAGTGCTGTGATACCAGAGTCAACTATCCATATCAGAACAGTGATAATTGCAACGGTAACCAATACAACCCCAGTATAGGTCGTGACTTCTTTACGGGATGGCCAATGCGCTTTTTTCAATTCGCCAAAGGCAAGTTTCCAGCTTTTTTTCATACGAGCGAAAAAGCCCGGCTTTTTCTCCTTAGCTTTTTTACTGCTATCGGCCTTTTTAGGAGCGACGTCTTTTTTTTGTTCGTCCTGTTGTTTGCTCATTTATATCATCCTTATGACTTTATACTGAATGGTTACTTGGTTTCCTTGTGCGTCGTATGGGTCTTGCAGAATGGGCAGTACTTTTTCATTTCGACACGGCCTGCATCATTCTTCTTGTTTTTTCTAGTGATGTAATTTCTTCTTTTGCATTCACTGCATTCTAGGGTTACGCTAACGCGCATGTTCGCCACCTCCCACACATTTTTTTGCACTCAAAAAATACTCGTGCACAAATGCACCTCCATAGGATATCATCTTTTTTCCTTATCGTCAATAATTATTTTCTGTTCTAAATAAGTTTTTACAAAAAAAGACCCAAGCGCGAAGCTTGGGTCCTTGAGGTCGAAATTATTCGATGATGCTAGAAACGGTACCAGCACCTACAGTGTGGCCACCTTCACGGATAGCGAATTGGAGACCTT
>CAKQDL010000059.1 GCA_934229395.1 uncultured Peptococcaceae bacterium
CTGGCTTAATTTCATAGAAAACACAAAGAACCCCGTTTTGAGTTGTTTCAAAACGGGGTTCTTCGACAGTCTGAGCGTCTGGCTGTTGCCGGACGCTATTTTTATGTTCAACTACAATGTCTAAAGTCCTTGTCTGTGAGGATGCGAGCAAAGATGAGGCCTAGTGGCAGGGCTAGTACAATAAGTGAGGCGGCTACCAACCATTGGTTTGCTTCAGTCATGTTCATAATACCAAGATTATAAACACCTCGGTATAAATAAAGACCGGGCACCATAATAACAATGGATGGCACCGTGATGGTAATGCGCGGATAACCTTGTTCCTTGTTAAGAATTGAGGCTAGAATGCCTGCGGTGAGTGCGCCGAGAAAGGCGGCGGCGGCAGGTGGCATGGCGGTAAAGTCGACAAGCTCTAGGCGTAGGGTATTGCTTACAGCGCCAATAAGTGCAGCGACAAAGGCAAGGCGCTTATCCGAATTGAACATGAGAGAAAAACCAAACACCCCACAAAAACTAGCTAATAATCTCAAAAGAAACTGAACCAATGGTTGGAGAGTGAGTGGCATAAAATCACCGGGTGCATAATGGAAGGTGAAAGCCATAATCCAAGCAGTGAGAGTAGCAACCACTATAGTAATGAGCGCATAGAGGAGACGTTCTGTGCCAGAGCGTAAATCAAGTTTTGCCATATCGATAAAGCTTGTAATAAATGGAAAACCTGGGATGATAAATAGAACGGCACAAATATATCCAACTTCATGGTTCACTGAAATATGGAAAAGTGTTTCCGCCATTGTAAGCACGGAAAAATAGGTGAGGCAAGCAGCAGAGATAGAGGCGATAATGCATAAGAGAAGCGTTAACTTTCTTCCACTCAGTTTGGCACGAATATAATTGCCAACACCGGCGCCAAAAAAAGCACCAATCATTTCAACAGGACCGCCGCCGAGAAGAAATGTGAAAGCGCAACAGGCAACAGCGGCAGCAAGACCGAGCTGGAGAGGCGTGTAATTGCCCTTCATGTGGACAATGTCGTCTAATGCCTTGTGGACATCTTCACAGGTAGCGGGCAGGTAGACATCATCGAACAACTTGACAAACCCCCCCATAAGGCTAAGCTTGGTTGTGTTAACACCGGAAGTAGATAGACAAAGCGATTGAGAAAGACTTTCTTTGCCATCAAAAAACGTGCAGTTAATAGACATAAGTCCAATATCGGCAGTGCAGGTTAGACCAAGTGATTGAGAAAGGCTATTCATGGCGCTTCTAACTCTCCATGCACCAGTGCCACAGGAAAGCATGATTAATCCAGTTCGACCAATGACAGAGGCTTTTTCCTGCAAACTAGCATCGCGTATTGGTGTATCGCCGGAAAGACCGGCATAGTCATGCCAGTATATTTCCATGTGATTAGCACTCATAGCATTTTCGCTCATAATATAGATGCTCCTTTATTCGTTTACTGCAGCCATTATAACGCTAAACAGAGCGGATTACAATGAATAGAAAAGGCTCTGCTTTTTATTAGCTGCAATAACGAAAATCTTTGTCTGTGAGGGCACGGGCTAGAATGAGGCCCAAAGGCAGGGCAAAGATGATGAGAGAAGAAAAGGCGAGCCAGTAGGCGGCCTCGCTGATATTGAGCATGCCCAAGTTGTAGATGACACGATAGAGATAGACGCCGGGCATCATAATGATAATCGAAGGGACAGTAATGGTAATGCGTGGATAGCCCTGGCGCTTGTTGAGCACAGAAGCCAAGAGGCCTGCCGTAAGGGCAGCGATAAAGGCAGCCGCTGCCACTGGAATAGACGTAAAATCCAAAAGCTCAAGGCGCAGGGTGTTACACAAAGCGCCAATGATGCCCGTAAAGGTAGCAAGGCGCAGCGTGGAATTAAAGACGAGGGCAAAGCCAAAAACGCCAACAAAGCTAAGGCCAACACGGAGCAAGAAATGCACCATCGGATGAAAGCTCATCGGCGCAAAATCGTCAGGCGCAAAGTGAAAGACCATGGCCGTGACCCACGCTGTGAGGGTGACCACAACAATGGTAATGAGGGCGTACATCAGACGCTCCATCCCAAAACGCAAATCGAGCTTGGCCATATCGATAAAGCTGGTGATAAAAGGAAAGCATGGGATGATAAAGAGGGCGGCGCAGATATAGCCGGCCTCGTGATAGCTGGGAATTTGAAAGGACCATTCTAAGAGACGCATGATGGCAAAATAGGTAAGGCAGGCCAAGGCAATCGATAGGGCAATGCAAAGGGTCTGGGTGAGATTTTTGCCTGCAAGCTTGGTGCGCGTGTAGTTGCCAAGTCAGGCGCCGAAGAGGACGCCAAGCATTTCTATTGGTCCACCGCCTAAAAGAAAGGTGGAGGCAGCGCAAGCAAGGCCGGCAGCAAGACCTAAGAGGGCGGGACGGTAATGGCCTTTTGCTCTTCAATATCATCAAGGGCGCGCTGAATTTCTTCACAGGAGGCGTTTAAATGGCGGTCGAAAATTTTTACAAAGCCTTCTAGAAGCGAGCGCTTGGTGGCGTTGATGCCGCTCGACTTGAGACAGAGGGTTTGGGAAAGGGCCTCCTTGCCATCAAAAAAGGTGCAGTTAATCGAAAGCAGGCCAATATCGGCCATTAGCGTAAGGCCTAGAGCCTGCGAGAGGATGTTCATAGAGCTGCGCACGCGCCATGCCCCTGTGCCACAGGCCAGTGTCATGAGCCCCACGCGGCCAATGATACTGGCTTTTTCTTGAAGCGTTGCATATTGTATGGGTGTATTGGCAGAATGCGCTGCATAATCGTGCCAGTTGATTTTCATGTGGTTGGCATCAACAAAGGATGTTTCATGGTGAACCTCCTTTGTTGATGTTTTGCTTTATTATAACCCATCTTCAAAAATCAGAGATGGGGAAACGCGTTGCATTAGATAGTTTAATAATGGCGTCTTGTTAGAAAAGGGTTTTTTTGCTATGATAGGAAGGAAACTATTACAATCAAACGCTATGTTTTCAATAGAAGGGACTATATACTATGTGTGGAATCGTAGGCTATTTGCCAGGAAAAACTGAGCAAAACCATGAAGAAATCATTCAAAATATGATGGAAACCATCACCCATCGTGGCCCGAATAGTGGCGGCTACCATGTGGCTGATGGTGCTGTGTTGGGTTTTCGCCGCCTGACCATCATTGACTTAACAGATAATGGCAACCAACCACTTTTTGACGAAACTGGTCGTTACACCCTGACCTTTAACGGTGAAATTTACAACTTTAAGGAAATTCGCGCAGAGCTTGAACAAAAGGGCTATCATTTTAAGTCCAACACCGACAGCGAGGTGCTCGTTCACGGCTATGCAGAATGGAAGGAAGGCATCCTCGATAAGGTGCGCGGGATGTTTGCCTTTGCTATTTGGGATGCCAAGGAAGAAAGCCTTTTCTTGGCGCGCGATATGTTTGGCATTAAGCCACTCTACTACGGCAAGGCATCCAACGACGGCACCTTTTTCTATGGCTCCGAAATCAAGAGCTTCTTGCCACATCCATCCTTTGTGAAGGAAGTCAACAACAACGCCGTGCTCCCATACTTGACTTTCCAATATCCAGTGACCAACGAAACCTTTTTTAAAAATATTTATAAGCTAGAGCCTGGCACTTGGCTTCGTGTGAGCAAGGATGGCCACATGGAACGCAAGCGCTATTGGGACTTCTCCTTTGATGCCACCGACGAAAGTTTAGAAAGCTACATGGAGCAAATCACCGACTGCCTCAAGGAATCGGTGGCTGCCCACAAAATTGCAGACGTGCCTGTAGGCGCCTTCCTTTCTGGCGGTATCGACTCGAGCTTTATCACAGCGCTCTTTAAGCCAGAAAATACCTTCTCTGTAGGCTTTAAAGAAGCCGACGAACGCTTTAACGAAACCGACCAAGCGCGCCGTCTTTCTGAAATTTTGGGCTTCAACCACCATGTGCGTCTGATTGGTGCAGAGGAGTTCTTCGGTGCACTTCCAACCATCCAATATCACTTGGATGAGCCACAATCCAACCTTTCTACCGTGCCGCTTTATTTCTTGGCCCAATTGGCCTCAGAGCACGTGACTGTTGTACTTTCTGGTGAGGGGGCCGATGAGCTCTTTGGTGGGTACGAATCCTATATGCGCACCCCACACCTGCAAAAGTATGACAAGATTGTACCACAGGGGATGCGTCGTTCCCTGTGCAAAATCGCTAGAAAGCTCCCACAAAACCGCGCCACTGATTTTCTTGTGCGTGGCGGTCAAACGCCAGAAGAATACTTCATCGGCCAAGCCCGCGTCTTCCCAGAGGACGAAGCCAAGGCGGTGCTCAAGCCTGCCTTCCGCAACGGCGTAACCGTGCAGGAGCTCACTGCACCTGTTTATAAGAGCGTGGAAGACAAGGATGACGTCACCAAGATGATGACCATTGATATGCGCCTATGGCTCCCTGGCGATATTCTTCTCAAGGCCGACAAAATGAGCTCTGCCCACTCCTTGGAATTGCGTGTACCGTTCCTTGATAAAAAGGTTATGAAGGTGGCAGAAAAAATCCCAACCAAGTACCGCATCAAGGATGGCCTTAGCAAGTACGCCCTTCGTAAGGCTGCTTTGGCTGAATTGCCAGAAGAATGGGCGCGCCGTCCAAAGAACGGTTTCCCAGTGCCAATTCGCGAATGGCTCAAGCAAGAAGACTACTACAACTACGTTAAAGAAATCTTCGAATCTCCAGAAGCCGGGATTTTCTTCGACCAAGACAAGCTTCTCGAATACCTTGACGAGCATTACCAAGGCAAGGCCATGCGCCAACGTTACATTTACACAGCCATGTCTCTCATCTTGTGGTACCGCGAATATTTTATCAAACGCTAATGTTTTTCCCTGTAGGCAAAAACCTGCAGGGATTTTTTGTTCACAAGTATGGGGGAATCTGTCATAATATCACAAAGGAGGGATGAGGATGAAAAATCATTACGCCTATTTGATGCGCTGCGCCGATAATACCCTGTATTGCGGCTATTCTACCGATCCTAAGGCGCGCGAGGCGGTACACAACAGCGGCAAGGGTGCCAAATATACCCGTGCGCGCCGTCCCGTCACCCTCGTTTATGAAGAAGCCTTCGCCACCAAGGAGGAGGCCATGCGCCGCGAATGGCGCATCAAGCAACTATCCCGCCAGCAAAAGGAAAAGCTGGTGACAAGCTATAGCCTTGCGAGAGGAGAAAACGAATGAAAACATTACTACTTATTGACGGCAACAGCCTGGCCAACCGTGCCTTTTATGGTGTGCCGCGCTTAACCAATGCCAAGGGTGTGCCAACCAACGCGCTGTTTGGCTTTTTAAATACCATGCAAGCCGTTGTTGACCGCTTTGCACCAGACGCGCTTTTTGTGGCCTTTGATATCAGCAAAAAGGTGTTTCGCCATGAGCAATTTGCTGACTACAAGGGCACACGTACCGGGATGCCCGAAGAACTTCAGGAGCAAATGCCTCTTATTAAAGAAGCGCTCAAGTATATGAACGTGGAAACCTTTGGCATCGAAGGCTATGAAGCCGATGACATCATTGGCACCCTAAGCCGCCACTATAGCGCAGAAGGCGTGGATTGCTTTGTGTTAAGTGGCGACCGCGATCTTTTTCAGCTGGTGAGCGAGAAGGTGACCGTATGCTTTCCAAAGAGCAAGGGCAACGACATGGAAGTGGTCACACCAGATTTCCTCCAGGAAAATTATCAGCTCACGCCAGAGCTTGTGATTGAAATGAAGGGGCTTATGGGTGATAAGAGTGACAACATTCCAGGCATTGCCGGTGTTGGCGAAAAAACAGCCAAGAAAATGCTCGAGCAATATGGTTCCATCGAAGGCCTTTATGAGCATTTGGACGATTACAAGGGCAAGAAAATTTACGACAAGCTTCTAAATGGCAAAGAAGACGCTTTTATGAGCCGCACCCTAGCCACCATCAAAACCGATGTGCCAATGGATTTTACGCGTCTTGATTTTTCCTTTGATGCACCAGATGTGCCAGCCTTGGCGCAGTTTTACAAGGATATGGGCCTCACCAAACTTCTGAAGCAGCTCGAAGAACGTCACGGTATGACCACCATCGACCTAGGCGAATCAGCGCCAACGCAGGTTTTTGAAGGCAGTAGCCTAGAGAATTTGGCAGAGGCAGAGGCGGTCATTAAGACTTATAAGCCAGATCGCTTTGTGATGATGGTTGAAACAGACAAGGAAGGACACGTTCAGCGTTTTTCCTGGCGACACCGCGACCAAGCCTATACCTTGGCTCTAGACGAATCCCAGTGGCCAGACTTTGTGGCCTTGTGGGCGGATGTTTTAAGCGAGGAGAACACCTATCTTGTGACCGACGATGCAAAAAAACTTGCTGTGCAATTGATGCACGCCGGTGTTTCTCCGAGCCGCATCAGCTGGGATATTATGCTCGCAAGCTACCTCCTGCAGCCAGAAAGTGGCGATCACGACCTAGCGCGCATTGCCGAAACACGTCTGGGCCTGCTTTTGCCAGAAGAAGGCGATGCACGTTCTTTTGCTGCTCTTGATGCCATTGTGCAGCTTGGTGATGTGCTTAAAAAGGACATCGTTGATACAGGCATCAAGGCCCTTTACAAAGAAGTGGAGCTCCCTCTGGCAGGCATTTTGGCAGAGATGGAGCAAACCGGTGTAAGAATTGACGTGCCTTATTTGGAGGACTTACAGCTAGAGCTTGACGAACGCATCAAAACCATTCAGGCCGATATCGACACCATGGCCGGCGAAAGTGTCAACTCCAATTCGCCAAAGCAGTTGGGGCATATTCTTTTTGAGGTATTGGGCCTTCCGGTTGTCAAAAAAACAAAGACAGGCTATTCCACCAGTGCAGAGGTTTTGGAAACCCTCAAGGACGTGCACCCAATTGTGCAGCGCATCTTGGATTTTCGCCAATTGGCCAAGCTCAAGAGCACCTATGTGGACGGCCTTTTGAAGCTTGCCGATGAAAAAGACCTTGTGCATACCTCCTTCAACCAAATGGTCACAGCCACGGGTCGCCTTTCTAGCACAGCGCCAAATTTGCAAAACATTCCTGTGCGCACCGAAGAAGGCCGTCGCATCCGTCGCGCCTTTGTGCCAATAGAAAACACCAATATTTTAATCAGCGCCGACTACTCGCAAATTGAGCTGCGTGTTTTGGCGCATCTCAGCCAAGACAACAACCTCATGCACTCCTTTTTGGAAAATGAGGACATTCACCGCCGCACGGCCTCCGAAGTCTTCCATGTGCCAATGGAAGAGGTCACAAGTGAGCAACGCCGTACAGCAAAGGCCGTAAATTTTGGCATCATCTATGGTCAAACAGACTTTGGCCTATCAAAGGAATTGGGCATCAGCCGCCGCGAGGCCAAGGATTATATTGATATGTATTTCTCGCGTTATCCAGAGGTTGAAACCTTTATCGCCGAAACCGTAGAGGGGGCGCGCAAAAGTGGCTATGTAACGACCATGCTTGGGCGCCGCCGCTATATCAAAGACATCGAAAGCCGCAACCGCAATTTGCGCCAATTTGCCGAACGTACCGCCGTCAATTCGCCTATCCAAGGCACTGCAGCCGATATCATCAAGCTTGCCATGCTCCGATGCGACCAGGCCATTCGCGACAACAACCTAAGTGCCAAAATTCTTCTTCAGGTACACGACGAACTTATCTTCGAGGTAACCAAGGAAGATGCCATGAAGCTCGGCAAAATCATTCGCCAATGCATGGAAGAGGCCGTAAGCCTTAGCGTGCCACTCAAGGTGGATTTAAAGGCTGGCTTCAATTGGATGGAAATGGAGCGCATCTGATGCCAGAGCTTCCAGAGGTAGAAACCGTTTGCCGCGGCTTAAGAAAGCGAATAGAGGGCCAGTGCATTGTGGAGATAGAGGTGCGCAACAAAGCAGTGATTCACTCCGACCATACGCCAGAGGCCTTCGCGAAGGCCTTGGAAGATCAGCGTATTGAGGCCATAGAGCGCCGCGGCAAGTATATCATTTTCGTTCTGAGTGAAGGCTGGCTCCTTTGCCATTTGCGCATGACAGGAAAGCTTTTGGAGGTTCATGCGCAAACGCCAATGGGCAAACACGTCCACCTTGTTGTTGGACTCGCAAACGGACGTGCGCTTTACTATGATGATGTGCGCCGCTTTGGTGGTTTTGTATATACAAGAGAAAATCCATATGAGCAGTCGCCTCTTTCTAAGCTCGGGCCAGAGCCTCTTGGGGAAAATTTTGACGAAGCCTATTTGTATGAGGCCACCAGAGGACGCAAAAAGCCCGTCAAAAGCCTGCTTTTGGATCAGGGCGTTGTGGCAGGCATAGGCAACATCTATGCCGACGAGGTACTATTTCGTGCAGGCGTGCGTCCCAAAAAGAGCGCCAGCCGCTTGAGCCATAAGGAGTGCGCGGCCCTTGTTAGCGCCACCAAGCACATCCTAAAAGAAGCCATCGACGCAGGTGGCTCCACCATTCGCGATTATGTAGCCTCAGATGGGCAAAAGGGCGACTTTCAGCTCGCCCATCAGGTATACGGTCGCGCGGGAGAGGCGTGTCGGGTGTGTGGCACCACCCTCAAACAGGTAGAGGTTGGCGGACGCAGTAGCGTGTATTGTCCAAAATGTCAAAAAAGCTAGGTGAAACGATGATTATAGGACTCACAGGAGGCATTGCCTCAGGAAAAACAGCCGTCAGTGATTTTTTAAAGAAAGAGGGCTACTTGGTGGTTGATGCCGACGTTTTGTCGCGTGAGGTGGTAAAAAAGGGAAGCGCAGGCTTGGCAGAAATCGTGCAGGCCTTTGGGCGTGAGATGCTCGAAGAAGATGGTAGCCTCAATAGAAAAGCCTTGGCGGCACGTATTTTTACAGATGAAGAGGCAAGAAAAACGCTGGATGGCATCACTCATCCAAAAATCGAAGCCCTTGCCAAGGAAAAACTCTCGGCGAAGGCAAAAGAAGACAAAGCTTTTTTTGTGGTGCCGCTTCTTTTTGAATCAGGCATGGATGCCCTTTGCGATGAGGTGTGGCTCGTACACGCCAGCGATGAGATACGCCTAGAACGCTTAAAAATACGCGACGGCATCGACGAGGACTACGCCAAAAATAAAATAGCGTCACAAATGAGCGAAGAAGAACGCCAAAAAAGGGCGGATAAAATCATCGAAAACACAGGCGATTTGTTAGCGCTCAAAGAAAAAGTGAAAAAAATGCTAAAATAAAAAAACGACCCCCAGTTGTTGGCGCTTTTAGAGCGAACAACTGGGGGGTCGACGTGTAGTTGGACACTAAAAATAAAGTCGTCCTTGCCGGTGATGTATTTTTTGTAGTCGATGCATGGACTGCCTTGTTCTTTTCTGTGCTGGTAATGAACATGTCCATCCCAACTGAGGTTTGCGAGGGTGCCGTCGCAAAAGAGGCAAACAATGTCTTCGGCAGTGACATCAGTGGCAGAAGTGCCGTCTGCATAGGTGATGCCTTCGCGTTCTGCGTCGGCCATAAAGCGATAGCGCATCGCTTTGGTGTTAAGATGAATGTAGAGACGGTCACTTGGGGTAAGGGTGGTTAGGTTTTTAATGGTTGGCATGATAGATACACTCCCTACCAAGCGTGCAAGAAAAAATTTAAAATAAGCATTGACAAAAGAACATGTAAATAATATAATACATCTTGTTGTTGAGAGACGACAACACCGAATGCGGTGGTGGCGGAATTGGCATACGCGCACGTTTGAGGGGCGTGTGAGGCAACTCGTACGGGTTCAAGTCCCGTCCACCGCAGTAAGCGATAGTCTACGGGCTGTCGCTTTTTTTTGCGCGTTTTAATATTTTATAAAGTTTTTGCGAAAAAACTGTTGACGTAACGTGCTTCGTCGGATATAATAAATTTCGTTGTTGAGAGACGACAACACCGAATGCGGTGGTGGCGGAATTGGCATACGCGCACGTTTGAGGGGCGTGTGAGGCAACTCGTACGGGTTCAAGTCCCGTCCACCGCATTATGAGCGACAGTCTAAGGGCTGTCGCTTTTTTGTATCTTTCTTGATATATTGAAATATTGACAAGGCTAAGTAAAAAAGCTACAATCAAACTATTGGTAATAGAAAATCCTCAACCAGGTACTCCGCGTTAAGCGGGAAATTCAAGGAGGCAGAATACATGGCAAAAGAACAATATCAACGTACAAAACCACACGTAAACATTGGTACCATCGGTCACGTTGACCATGGTAAAAC
>CAKQDL010000060.1 GCA_934229395.1 uncultured Peptococcaceae bacterium
AAACTGCCAAAAGCAGAGTCTTTGGCAGTATAAAAATCTTATATTATTTCACTGTTCTATTGACGGGAAGCACACCACTTTCTCTTCGTTTAGAACCTAACACTCTTTCTTATACACTCATTTCTTTCTACGCAAAAGGCCGAACGGACAAAATCCGTTCGGCCTTTTGTATTGTTTTTATTTTACGCCTACGCATGGGACCTTGGATTTCATCAGGAGTGTCCAGCAAATGACGCTTAGGATACCTGTTGCGAGGATGATGAAGCCCAAGCCAAAGATGATGTTGCCCCACATAGAGGCCAAAACCATGCCCACGCTACCGAAGATGGTCCCTACGCCGTTAATAAGTGAGGACGCGGAGCCAGTATCGCCTTGCTGCTGATCGAGCAGGAGGCCTGTGGAGAATGGACGAGAAACGGTGCCAATAAGGGAAAATGGCGCAAAGCCAAGCCAGAAAAGGAAGGGTGAGCTTTGGCCCAAAAGAATCAAGAAGACGCCAAAGATGATGTAGGTAATAAAGCAGGCGTAAGCAAATTTGCGCTTGTTGACGCCTGTAAAGAAGCGCACGTAAATCATTGGCCCAATAATGGATAGCGCGGCGTTGGCAGCGAAGAAATAGCTATAGACCTGTTCGCTGAGGCTAAAGAAATCCACATAAATGTAGGAGGACATAGCAATGTAGCCCATGAAGGCTAAGTTATAGAGGGAGAACACAAGGCAAGGGAGCAAGAAGCCCATGTTTTTGCCTACAGCCACCAAGCGGCCCAAGGAGCCCATGACGGTGCCTTCGTAGCGTTCTTCATCAATGAGGGTGTCTTGATAAAGGGCAGAGAGCACCAAGCACAGGGCACCAACGATTGTTAGAACCCAAAAGGCGCCACGCCAGCTGGTGAAGTTTAAAAGAAAACCGCCCAAAACTGGAGCAATCATTGGCGCCAAACCACCTACAGATTGGACAATGGCGAGCATGGTGTCGCGCTGCTTACCTATAAAGCAGTCTTTGACGAGGGCCATGGATACAGCAATAAGAGCACCGGCAGCAAAGCCTTGAACCACACGCGCAAGAATAAGAACATACACATTACCAGCCAAGGCGCAGATGGCGCTGAACGCAGTATAGAGGGCACAGCCAGCCAAAAGTACCGGCTTGCGGCCATACTTGTCGCTAATAGGCCCCCAAAAGAGGGTGCCTACAGCAAAGAAGAAGAAAAAGCTTACCAAGGTGAGGTTTGTTAGCGCACTAGATACACCCAAGGCAGTGCTCATGGTTGGTAGTGCTGGCAAATACAGGTCTGTCGAGAGGGGGATAAACATATTCATGAGGGCAATAAAAAATACAAGGCCACCTTTTTTAAGGTACTTTTGCTTTGCAATGTTTTCTTTAGCGTAGTTCATCTATAACGCTTTCTCCTTTCTTTTGTGAGATCAATTTTGTATCTAAAAAGGGAACGTCAGGTAGACGTTCCCCTAATGTCATTCGGTTGTACTTAGCAAGCCATGGTTACGCCGGTGTCGAAGATCTTGAATTCGTCTTCACCAGTTTGAACAAGAAGCTTGATTTCGTAGTTGCCGCTAAGGCCGCTCTTGTTGATAAAGGTATCGATTTCGCGAGCGTCGGCCTTTTGGAAGGTACCTACGCACATTGCTTGGAAGTGTTGTGGTACGGTGTTGATGGTGTAACGCTTCACTTCTTCGCCGTTTACCAAGAGAACTTGAGCGATGGTGCTTTCTTCGAAGAAGCCGTTCACGAGAACACGGTCGTCTTCTTCAACGATGTTGATTTTGCATTCTGCAGGAATCACTTCGCCAGTTTCTTCAGCCTTCACCTTCATCTTGGTGTCCTTGGTTGGAATCATGCCGCCCAATACTTCGCCCTTACCGAGCTCAATGGTTTCACCAGCGTAGTAAAGTGGAAGCTTTTCTGCACGGTAGCAGTTAGCAGGTACGTGGAGTTCAAGAACAACTTCATCGTCAACGAGTTCGCAGGTGATGGAGTTGAAGGTATATTTGTGTTCCTTGCTCTTTACTGGGTCCATAGCATCCATTACAGCAAAGCCGTCGCAGCACTTGCCGTCTTCGTAGCCGATACCACCAGAGTGAACCATGTAGTGGCCTTCGTTGTAGTATTCTACATTGCAGATGTATGGGGAGAAGAATTCAGCGCCACGTTCCTTACCGTATTGCCAAATTTGTTCGATTTCCATCTTTTCGGTGTCGATTCTGTAACGAACGCCACGGGAGAAGTTGTCGTGGTTAGGAATGCGCTTTTCTGGGTTCTTGGAACGGAAGTGACCGTTGTCGAAGAGCATGATGTCGCCATCAGGAAGAACCACGCAAGCGTGTTGTTCATATTGCCAATCGAACTTGCTCAAATCGCCAACTGGCTTGAAGAAGTACTTTTGCATATCTTCTGGCCACATTTCTGGGTCGCCCAAAATCCAGTTGAGCTTTGCCTTACCGTCTTCGCCGAGTTCGTAGTCAAGGTTGATGACTGCGTCTTGGTGACGGCCAGAAAGGGTGATGGTGTTGGTCTTTTTGTCATACCAAACAGCGTTGTTGTGGAACCAGTCGTGTTCGTCTTGGGAACCGGAACCAGCAGTTGGGAATTGTGGCAATACATCTTTGTAGTCCCACTTGCGAAGGATTTCGCCGGTGTTCTTGTCGAGAAGAACGCAAACGTCTTCTACAGTGCCGGAGTACATATCAAAGCAGAGCATGAGGATATTGCCATCTTCCATAACGAATTGGTCGTGATGGTAGCCACCGATTGGGTTTTGGTATTCCTTGAATACTTTACCGCTGAAGGCCATTTCGTAGATACCGGTGGTGAAGTAAGGCATCTTAACAAGACGTTCGGTACCGATGAGGATGTGGCCGTTAGGCATTCTCTTGAGGTCAAATGCAAAGTTTACGCTTGCATACCAACGAAGATCGCCCTTGTAGTCATAGCCTACAGGCATGGAACGCATAGCAGCGGTAAGGAAAATGAGGTTGTCGCCCATGTATTCCTTGGTGGTGTCCATAGAGGTAGCTAGTGGCACGTCAGCTGGGAGCGCTTCGGTTTGAATCTTGATGGTGTTCTTTTCGCCGTTAGCCAAAACGATTTCTACGGTGTTTTCGTAGTCTGCATAGAGGCCATAGATAGGAAGCACGTGCTTCTTTTCGCATGGGAAGGTGTGGGTGATATCGCCAGCTTCTTCCTTGCCCTTTACAGTAACGGTAACTTCGCTTGCTGCTGGGATTTCAAAAAGAACAACAGCGGTAAGTGGAGCGAATTCGTATGGGTTTAATTTTACAAGTGGGTTAGCGAGGGTGTAGTTGCCTGCTGCAAATTCAGCCATGAATGCTTCTTCAGCTTGTGCTTGTCTTTCAATGATGTGGTTAATGCGTGTGTACTTTACATTTTCCATGAAATGACTCTCCTTAAAATGAGTTTGTGCGATGCCCGCTCGGCGAGCATAGTTTACTTTATATTTATTATAAACCACGCTTTGGCTTTTGGCCATTTTTTCTTTCCTATGGCGCCTTATAGCACCTGTCAATGGCCGCCGGCGCGCTTGGGAGAAAAATAGCTGTAAACCGGCCGTTTTGGCGCTTTTTTTTGCGCGCGAGCGGTTGAAAACCATCAATTAATATGTCAAAATTAATTGTAGCATTTTTTGTCCGTCACCCGTGCAGAACAGGAGGAACACCATGCGTTTGGAACATTTTAATTATATTATTGAAATAGCCCGCTATAAATCCATGTCCAAAGCCTCAAAGCAGCTCTTTATCACCCAGCCCTCTTTGAGCACGGCCATTCAAAGCCTAGAAGAAGAGCTTGGCTTTCAAATTTTTAAGCGCTCCTCCTCTGGCGTTACCCTAACAGACAAAGGCGAAGCCATGCTCGATATTTCCAAAAACATCATGGCAGAAATGGAAAAAGTACAAATCCTTTCAGACCCAGACGCCGACACCGTGAGCCATATTCGTTTGGCGGCTGTACCCGTTTTTTGCAATGCCATCATATTTGAGCTTATTGCCACCCTAGAAAGAAAATATCCTCACATCGACCTCGACATATTGGAGCTCCGGCCCAAAAAAATCCTTCCGGCCCTCATCGAAGGCCGTGCCGATATTGTCATGGGCAGCTACTATCCAAGCAACCGAGAGGAAATTTTTCACATGGCAGCCGAGCACAATTTGGCCATAGAAACCTTATTTGAAGATAAGATGTACGTTTTTGTCCATCGCAACCATCCAGTGGCACAGCAAAAAGTTGCTTATTCCACAGACTTTATCAATGACGTGCCCGCGTTTTTTAACGACCGTGATTTTATGGCCAGCTATGCCGATTTGGCACACGGCAACAACCCGCCAGAGTTTGATCCCGAAAGAAAGACCTACTGCTTTACCGACCGCGCCAGCATCCAAAAAGCCATCGCCAAGGGCCTGGCCTTTGCCATTTTGCCACACATGATGGTCTACGACGACCTTTATGTCAATTCCGGTATGATTATACCAGTGCCAATGGCCGACGCCAATGTGCGCATCACCACCTATGTGGCCTATCTCAAAGACAAGCCACTGCCAAGCGCCTATCGTCAGCTGATTGACACCACCAAGAGCCTTTGCGAGGACATCCAAGCAAAAATTCAGGTCCAAGAGCCAACAGTAGACAAAGAAATTTCAGACATCAATAATTCATTCATCACATACTAAAGGAGGCCATTTTTTATGACATGGCGCATTGTAACCGATTCTAGCTGCGATTTACCATTTTCTACCTTAGAGGGTGTTGCTACCCTTTCAAAGGTGCCTTTTTATATCAACATCGAAGATCAAGAATACATCGACAACGATGAAATGAACCTCACCGAGATGCTTGATGCCATGGAATCCAGCAAGGAAATTTCCCGCACCTCCTGCCCATCACCTGGCACCTGGTATAAGGAATTTGAGCAGGCCGACTGCGTGCTTGCCATCACCATTTCCAAGGAGCTCTCTGGTAGCTACAATTCCGCCATTGCCGCCCAAAAGATGCTTGAAGGCGAGCATCCCGACAAAAAGGTCTTCGTGCTCAATTCTCGTTCCGCCGGCTCCGCCCTTTCCATGCTCGTGCAAAAGGCCAACGCCCTCATTAACGAAGGTGCAAGCTTTGAAAAGCTCGTGCAGGAAATCCAAGCCTACAACTACAGCCTCAACACCATCTTCGGCCTTCTTTCCTTCAACAACCTCATCAAAAACGGCCGCATGAGCAAACTCACAGGCTTTATTGCCACCAAGCTCAATTTTACAGGCATTGGTGTGGCCTCTCCAGAAGGCGAAATCGTCGTCAAAGGCAAGGCCCGCGGCACCAAAAAGCTCGTCGATGCCTTCCTTAAGGACATGGAAGAAAACAGCTTCCACCAAGGCATGGTCACCATCAGCCACTGCCAAAACGAAAAGCTCGCCCACAGCCTAGCTGGCGCCATCATGGCCAAGTGGCCACAAGCCGACGTCCAACTCATGGAAACCCGTGGCCTCTGCAGCTTCTACGCAGAACGCGGCGGCCTCATCATGGCCTATTAATCAAAAAGCATTCCACCCTGCCAAATGCACAAACGCGCCGCAGGATGGGATGCTTTTTTGATTAGCAAGAGTTTGGATTATGTTCCAATCTTTTCATGTTTTCGACAAAAGTTCAGATGATGTTCCAACCTTTTTCTATTCTATGCACCCCATAAGCTTGGGGCCGTTTTCTTTGAGCCAAGTTTTTTCATTTTTGTAGGCGGGGAGGGTGTTTTCTACTTCTTGCCAGAACGCTTTAGAGTGGTTCATGTGTTTTAGGTGGGCGAGTTCGTGGACGATGACGTAGTCGCGCACGCTTTCTGGGGCGAGCATGAGGAGGGCGTTGAGATTGATGTTGCCTAGGCTGGAGCAGCTGCCCCAACGGGAGTGTTGGAACTTTACATGGATGCGGTTGTAGCGCAGGCCCATGATTTTTGCCCAATGGTCGCAGCGCGCGGTGTAGTCTTCACGTGCGTCTTCTTTGAGCTTCTCGAGGGCCCCTTGATTTAGCTTTGGCACGCTGCGAAGGGCTTCTTGACGTTCTAGGACCAATTTTTGATGGGTCTCTATCCAGTCTTGGTGCTTTTTTATGAGGGTGTCAATGTCCTTTTGGCTGATGCTTTTGGGCGCGTGCACCACCAATTGACCATCTCCTGTGACCTCAAGGCGCACATCCTTGCCGCGCGAGGCTTTGCGTGTGTACTCCATTAAAACCTCACATCCAAATCCATGAGCCATTGTTTAAAATCGGTGCGGGTGCCTTGGGTATTGGTGGCGCCGCTGCGCACGATGTAGCCTTCGGTGAGCTTGACTTTTTTGCTCACATTCTCAATGCCCTGCCAGCTTGTTTCGGTGCCTGAGTCCTCTGCTTCGTAGCATACCACGGGGATGATGGTTTTTCTTTTAAGTTCGTGGCTTTCTAGGAAGGTGTAGACGGCCATTGGCATATCGCCAAACCAGTTTGGATAAATGAGGATGATGTTGTCGTACGCATCCAAGCTCTCCATCTCATCCTCTAAGGCTGGACGGGTCTGTTTGAGCTGCTCCTTTTTGGCCATCTCGTAAACCTTTTCTTCATCGGCAGGATAAGGCTCCTTGAGTGTGATGTTGTAACGGTCTGCGCCGGTGATTTCTTGGGCCAGCTCGGCCATTTGCTCGGTATCGCCTACAAGGGCGTGGCCATCCTTGTTGAGGGTGGCGGAGGTGACAAGCTTGATGTCTTTATCAGGCGCCATGTTGTAGGACAGGCTAAAAACGGCGATGAGGGTATCGCTTTTTGCCTCATTATCTTCTTTATTTTGTTCCGCGCTTTGCTCTACAGCTGCGCTTGTTGCTGCTTGTGGCTCTGCTTTGTCGCCACAGGCTGTAAGTGTACATAAAATCAGCACAAGTAGGAGTGCCAAGCCCCATTTTTTCTTCATTGCTTTCATCCTTTCTTTCGTTAAGCTCTATATTAACACACAAAGCGGTATTGGCACAGCAATTGTGACAAATAACTCAAATTGACGGTGGTCTGCGCATGGTCATTTGTGCTACACTAACCTTATTGCTTTATGCCTCTGAGCATTTCATTTTAAAACGAGGAGGAATCTCTTATGTATCAGCTTTTTACAGATACCTCAGCAAATCTACCTACCCCCATCTGCCAAGAAAAAAACATCCACGTGATTCAGCTTTCCTATTATATCGACGATGTGGAGCAGGCTTGCCCCGACACCGAAGCCTTTGACGATGCGGCCTACTACAACGCCATGAAAAACGGCCAGGTGGTAACGACTTCGCAAATCACGCCGGCGCGCTTTGAGGAGGCCTTCCGCAGTGTGCTCGAGGCTGGCGATGACCTCATCTATATTGCTATGGCCCAAAAAATCAGTGGCACCTATGACCGCGCCTGCGCTGTGGCCGAGGCCTTGATGCAAGAATTTCCAGCGCGTCGCATTTTGGTCTTAAACACCAAGGGCGCTGGCTTTGGCGAGGGGCTCTGCGTCCTTGAGGCGGCACGCATCCGCGAGGAGGGCGGCAGCCTTGACGAGGCCTTTAAGCAGGCGGAGCGCGCGGCGCGCTATGTGTATCAGGTTTTTACGGTAGATGACTTGAACTACCTTGGCCGCACCGGGCGCTGCTCCAATTTTAGCGCCTTTGTAGGGAGCGCCTTGGGCATTAAGCCTCTTCTCCAAGGCTCTGACGATGGCCAAATTGTGACCATCGAAAAGGCCCACGGCCGCCACAAGGCCCTCAAGTCCCTTGTAAAGCATTATACAAAAAACGTGCAAAACGCGGGCAGCCAAACCGTTTACATCAGCCACGCCAATTGCCCCGATGATGCGCGCGCCCTAGCAAACCTCTTGCGCGAGGCCGATGCGCCGAAGGAAATTGTGATTGCGGCCCACGAGCCAGCCACTGGCGCCCACTTGGGGCCTGGTGCCTTGGCGCTCTTTTTCATGAGCTACCACAACCGCGACACCAAAACAAACGACGAAGGCTATTTTGCCTAGAGTGCGCTAAAATTCAAAGAATTCCGGATTTTATAAACCAGGCATTTTTTTCAATTTTGCACTTTCACTGTTTTAAAAAAGGTGTATAATAATGTCAACTGTTATACTACACACAAAGGAGTGCTTACAATGAGCAAAAACATCGACTGGGGTAGCCTCGGTTTCGAGTATACCGCTACGGATTATCGTTACGTTTCTACATGGAAAGATGGCCAATGGGATGAAGGCAAGCTCATTACCGATCCTACCGTTCACATTTCTGAATGCGCTGGCGTGCTTCAATATTCCCAAACCTGCTTTGAAGGTCTAAAGGTTTACACCACCAAGGATGGTCGCACTGTCGCCTTCCGTCCAGACCTCAACGCAAAACGCCTCATTGATTCCTGTGAACGTCTTGTCATTCCTTCCATCAGCGAAGAAAAATTCCTCAAAGCTTTGGATGAGCTCATCAAGGCCAACAAAGACTTCGTTCCTCCATACGGTTCTGGCGCTTCCCTCTATGTGCGCCCATTCATCTATGGCAGCGGCCCTGTTATTGGTGTTGCTCCAGCACCTGAATTTGAATTCCGTATGATTTGCATGCCTGTTGGCCCATACTTCAAGGGCGGTGCAAAGCCAATCACCATCAAGGTTTCTGACTATGACCGTGCGGCCCCACACGGCTCTGGCCACATCAAGGCTGGTTTGAACTACGCTATGAGCCTCTACGCTGGCCAACAAGCTCACGCTGAAGGCTTTGCCGAAAATATGTACCTCGACCCAGCTACCCGTACCAAGGTTGAAGAAACTGGCGGCGCCAACTTCATCTTCATCACCAAGGACGGCAAGCTCGTTACCCCAAAGTCTGATTCCATCCTTCCTTCCATCACCCGTCGCAGCCTCGTTTATGTGGCTGAACACATCCTCGGCATGGAAGTAGAACACCGCGAAGTGCTCTTCTCTGAAGTACCAGACTTTGTAGAATGCGGCCTCTGCGGCACCGCTGCTGTTATTTCCCCAGTTGGCAAAATCAACGACCACGGCAAGGAAATCTGCTTTGCCAGCGGCATGGACGAAATGGGTCCTGTGATTAAAAAGCTCTACGATGCTCTTACCGGTATCCAAAGCGGTACTGTGGAAGCGCCAGAAGGCTGGATTCACGAAATCAACTGCGACTAAGCGCAACTCAAACGCTAACCATTTTACTTTTTATAAAAAAACAGCTGCACGAACGATTAGCCCTCGTT
>CAKQDL010000061.1 GCA_934229395.1 uncultured Peptococcaceae bacterium
AAATAAGGGAGAGAGATTCGTGCGAATCTCTCTCCCTTATTTATTTGAGGTTGTCTATTTTCCGACAGCCCCTTTTTTATTTATCTTCCAAATAGGACGACTATTTTAGGAATTCGAAGTATGGTTCATCGAATTTGGTCATTGCGTTAACAATGAGTTCTACGATGCCAGAGTATTGGAAGTTATAGTTCTTGGTGAGGCCCCAATGTTGAAGCATATCGCGGAAGGTACCTTTGCAGTTGGAGCAAGGTGCGCAGATATACTTAACGAGGTCGGTGTTGTAGATGTCTTCTGGACCAAATGCATCGAGGATTTGCTTGAGCTTCATGCGTGAAGAAATGTTGTCACGGAAATCAGAGAAGTTCAAGGAGTTCATGATAGCAAAGCCAGAACCACCACCGCAGCAGTAGTTATCTACACCGTGAGGGTACATTTCTTTGAAACGACCTTCTGGTAGAACTGCCTTCAAGATATCACGTTGTGGTTGAACGATACCCATTTGACGTACATAGTTGCATGGGTCATGCAAAGTTACAGGAAAATCGTTGCGCATTGGATCCAAATCGTAGGTGCCGCTCAAAACGAGGTCACGAAGAAGTGGGAGGCAGCTTTCTACAGGAACACGACCGGTAGATGGAGTGTATCTGTCGGCAACAACAGCAGCAGCCTTGTGAGCGTGACCACATTCACCGATAACGATACGGTTAACGCCGAGCTTCTTGGCAGCTTCCATTTGACGAACAGCTACTTCCTTGGCAAACATATCGTCATACCAAATACCGTAGTTAACGTTGTCATAACCGCAAAGGTCAGAGCTCAAGGTCCAATCCAAACCAGCTTCTTCGAAAAGAATGGTGAAAGCAGTTGGGTTTTCAGGCCAAGCCATGAATTCACCAGCGTTATGGATAAGAAGAATATCAGCGCCGTGCTTATCAATTGGGGTCTTGTAGTCATTGCCAGGATAAAGATCGTTAAGGTCTTCATCGATGAATTCTACAGTGTCGATAAATGCTGCATGGGTAATACCGGTAGAAGAACCAGTCTTAAGTTGAAGCTTAGAACCCTTTTCGCAAAGTGGCTTTGGAACGATACCCATTTCTTGGGAGAAAATCTTACGAATTTCTCTAGCGAGGGTACCATTGTCAAGTGCGAGTGGGCAAGCTTGAGCGCAACGACGGCAAAGGTTGCAACGGTAAGCGTCTTCACCTAAGCGCATAACGGTTTCCCAGTTAAGATCTACGTCTGCGCCAGTGAACCAAGCTTTAATCTTGCCTTCCTTATTGATGTACTTCTTGATAAGACGACGAAGTACTTCAATACGGTAGGTTGGACGATAGATTTCGTTTCTGTCAGTCGCAACGAAGATATGGCAAGCATCAGAGCAAGTGTTACATTTAGCGCAGTATTCTACGGTTAAATCCAATACTTGAATGATACCCTTGTTGGATTCATCGTTGACCATTTTTTCAAGACCTCTGAGGAAGCTGTTGCATAGAGCTTCTTCTTCTTCAGGGGTTTGTGGACGTTTGAAGGTATCGAGTGCCATTATGCCGTCGAGATCAGCATAATAGTTTTCGCGCCATTCAGGCTTTACTTCTTTAAATTTTGGCCACGTAGCAGGATCCTCAAATGGAGCAGGCAATGGCATGAGGTGCTTGTTATCAAGCGCTTCAGTAAGCTGTTCGCCGCGGATTGCGATGTCACGTGGACGAATAAGTCTTCCGTCGATCAAGGTTATTCCTCCTTTAATTTTGTAGATAACATGGTGTTGTCTGATTACAAGCTAAAACTTGTTTATTTTTCCATTAATGGAGCAGACCACTTCATGTCATCAGAAGGCTTAATATCTGCTTCGGCAATAATGGTTTCTTCTACCTTACTGCCAGGAACATTTGGAGCGTTGTCCCAAATAACCTTATGGAAAGTGTAGTACTTGCCAACATAATGGCTCATTTTGCAAACTGGAATGTAGATCAAAAGACCACAGAAGAGCAAAAGATTAATCTTGGTTGGCTTGTTAAGATCTTTAAGGGATTTAGCGTGAAGCATGCTAGAAATAACCTTAGAAACATAGCCAAAGCTGAATTTGTTGGATGCAAATGCGACTAAGCCAGAGAAGGCTCCTGCAAACAAAAATCCAAGATTGAAGAATTCCTGTGGAGTGGTGTAAACGCGGAACTCACGATCGGTGAGGCGCTTTACAAATAGACCAGCAGTACCAATGCAAATAAGTAAGCCAGATGCTAATCCAAGCAGAGTAACTGCTAAAGAAACGAGACCAGCAAGGATGCCGGTGAATGGCAAGAGAACACCTGCAGTTGCAACAACCAACATAGCGATGCAAACGTAGATGCCAAGGTGTAGAGAGTAGGAAATCCACCAGAATTTTCTTTGTTTTTGGAAAAGCTTCTTGATGAAGAGCATTTCGCTAAACATGTCTACCAACTCGCCAACAACATTCTTTTTGCGTGGTTTTTCGAACCATTTTTGATCTTCATAGTAAGATCCGCCGTACTCAGCACGTTCTGGATCTTCACCAGGAATTGGGTAAAGGTCCTGACGACCATGCATCGGCTTCTTTGCGTAGTCCATAAATTTACGGACAGTAGCGGCAAAGAAAAAGATGATGGAAAACCAGCATAAAAGGGTTAACAACATAACTATCTTACCTCCTTGTTTATACAATGCTTAATTTTCGAGCACATTGCGCAGTCGCATTTGCACAGGGCGCTCGATGCTCACTGTATCATGTTTACTATATCAGATTCTGCTAAAATTTTGAACTTATTATTTGAAAAAGTTTATTAATTGTTAGTCACTGTACATTTAATAGAAAAACAAGCGGAAATCATGACCGAGAGCGCCTATTTTTCTAGCCTTGGTCGTAACAATTGCTATAAAGAGCTGGACGCGGAGCGTTACAAAATAGTAACCACCCTAGATATGCGAACCAGCGCCATCTGCCGCGATATGGCCGTCCATATCTTTAAGCGCAGCGAGTATGCTGTAGGCACCACAGCGCCACCCTTCCATGTGTATTGCCGAACAACCACCACCTGAAGGGGTTAGCGTGGTATATGGTGAAGGTAAGAACGGCATCGCCGAAGATTTAAATTATTAACAAGTCGACCTAAGACAATGCATTTCGTCAATAGCTGAGTAAAACCGGTTCTATGCATGTTTATAATTTACAAGGATTATTTATTGGTGTAAAATTATAGTGATTAAACGACAAAATATAAGCACAAAAAAAGATAAATTGCATGCATAGGAGGAAAAATACGGTGGAAAAAAATCTGCAATTGATTGTAATGCTAACACACGATGATAAGACGGTAGCAAATGCGCTTGAGGTGTTTGAAAAATGTAAGGATACAAAGGCACAGTTTTGGGGGTTCAAGGAAGCGCCATTGCCTCTATCTGAAATGAAGGAACTGTATGCATATATGAAGACGTGCGGCAAAACAACCTTTTTGGAGGTTATTGCCTATACTGAAGAAGAGGGAATGGCCGGCGCCAAAGTGGCTGCGGAATGCGGATGCGATGTTTTAATGGGGACGTGCTTTAGTGATGCGATTAATGCCTTTTGCCATGAGCATGGTCTGAAATATATGCCTTTTGTGGGACACATCAGTGGACGTCCATCGGTGCTAGAGGGCAGTGCCGGCGATATGATTCAAGAGGCAAAGCACTATCTTGAAAAAGGCGCGTGGGGAATTGATCTTTTGGGCTATAGATACAAGGGTAATGCGAAAGTGCTTATCGAATCCTTTGTACAAGCGGTTGATGCGCCTGTATGTTTGGCGGGGAGTATCAATAGCTTTGAGCGCCTTGACGAAGTAAAACAGATGCAGCCATGGGCGTTTACAATTGGTAGTGCATTTTTTGAGCATCGCTTTGGTGATGGTTTTGCGAATCAAATAGATGAGGTTATAAACTACGTGTCAAAATAATAAGGGGGTATAAAATGCTCAGTAAGCTTTATCCATACGAATGTGCAAAAAGTGTATTTACGATTGATTATGAAAAATTGTATGACGAAGGTTATCGGGGGCTAATTTTTGATATTGATAATACCTTGGTATTGCACGGTACAGATTCAACACCGGAGATTGATGTGCTATTCAGAGATATTCAAGCTATAGGTTTTAAGACATTGTTATTGTCAAACAATGAAGAAAAACGTATCAATCGTTTTATGGAAAACATACGCAGTTACTATATTCATGATGCCCAAAAGCCCAAAACATGGGGCTACAAAAAAGCCCTTGAAATAATGGAGCTCGATGCGAGTCAAGTTGTAGTTATAGGGGACCAGGCTTTTACAGATATTTTGGGTGCAAATAGAGTTGGTATGGTAAGTATTTTGGTTGATTTTCTTCGTTGGCCAAATGAAACGCATTTGGGCAAAAGGCGAAGAGCAGAGCAAATGGTGCTTTTAACTTATAAGTTGCGCAAAAAATATTGCAATCGTTTGGGTGGCGTTGAGAAAAACGGCCAAGCGCCAAAAAGACAACGTAAGAATTTCTGTGATATTCACCCGGCTTTTTATTGGCTGTCTACGCAAAAAGAGACTTTTAAACGGTTGATACTTGACTGGCGGGATAGAGATGATTTTGCAGAAGAGCGAAGTGTATCTCCTCTGCCTGTTGTGGTATCGAGCCACGAATCAAAGGTTATTAAGGTTGGACCAGGCATTGATCCGGTTTTGCAAGAAAACAAAGCTGTCAATATTCAGCTTGCCTGCGACAAAATCAATGGTATTATTATCCATCCAAATCAGATATTTTCTTTTTGGCATTTGGTTGGACGTGCCAGCAAACGCAAGGGCTACAAGGATGGACGCGTTATTGAAAAGAATCATATCATACCAGGCTTGGGTGGTGGCCTTTGTAACTTGGCCAATACAATTAACCTACTGGCGCTTCATAGCCCTATGACGGTCACGGAGTTTCACAAACATTCTGATGCTTTGGCGTGTGACATCGACCATCGTGTGCCACTAAGTGCAGGCACCTCTATTTATTATAATTATGTGGACTACAGATTTAAAAATGAAACGAACGAAGATGTCCAGCTTTTGGTATGGACTGCTAACGGACAGTTGTACGGCGAACTAAGAACGCAGAGGGCGTATCCAAACCGCTATGCGTTAATTGAAGAAAATCATCACTTTAGAAGAGAGGGTGATAAAATTTTCCGTATTTCTCAAATTTATAAAGAAACAATAGAGAAGGCATCTGACGAGGTTGTAAAAAAAGACCTCGTTTGGGATAATCACTCTGAAGTCATGTTCCCTGTAGAAATGATTCCCGAAGAAATGATTCGTAACGAATAAATATGGACGATATAAAAAAGTATAAATAAAATACATCGATTAAATCACTATAAAATCTAGGTAAATAAGCTGCGTCTGGTTGACTTTTCTAAAAATTGTATTATTATAAAAGTATAACAATGTAACCTTATAGGAGGAAAAACATGAGTGAACTAAATGTAGTTGTAATTGGTGGCGTATCCTGCGGGCCTAAGTCTGCTGCACGCCTCAAACGCTTAATGCCTGAAGCAAACGTTACTCTTATTGAACGTGGTGAAGATATTTCTTATGGTGGCTGTGGCTTGCCATATTTTATTGGTTCTACTGTAAAAGAACTTAACGACTTGATGACTACTTCTTGGGATGCTGTTCGTACCCCAGAATTTATGAAGGCTACAAAAGATATTGATACCCTTCTCGGTTGGGAAGCAACCAAGATTGACCGTGACAATAAAGTTGTAGAAGTGAAGGATCTTAAGACTGGTGAAGAAAAGAAGCTTCCTTACGATAAGGTTGTTATCGCAACTGGTGCAAGCAACTTTAAGCCACCAATCAAAAATATTGACGCAACAGGCGTATATGGCCTTAAAACACCTGTTGATGGTGTTAATATCCAAAACTATCTCAAGCAAGGTGTTGGTTCTGCTGTTGTAATTGGCGCTGGTCTTATCGGTATGGAAACTGCCGAAGCCTTTGCTGATTGGGGTATTGATGTAACCGTTATTGAAATGATGGATCAAATCTTCCCTAAGATGCTCGACAAAGACATGGCTGCAGTCGTTCAAGATTACCTCGAAAAGGAAGACATGAATTTCATGCTTTCTACTGCTGTAAAAGAAATCAAGGTTGACGAAGAAGGTAAGGTATCTGGTGTTGTAACCGATAAGGGCGAATTGGATTGCCAAATCGTGTTGGTTGCTGCTGGTGTACGTTCTGAAGTATCTCTTGCTGTTGATGCTGGTCTTGAAGTGGATCGTACCATCGTTGTTAACGATTATATGCAAACCTCCGACCCAGATATTTATGCTGGCGGTGATTGCGTATCTGTTACCCATCGTATTTCTGGCGAAAAGATTTTTGCACCAATGGGTTCTACCTCTAACAAGCATGGTCGTATCATTGGTACCAACATTGCTCAAGGCAATACCCAAACCTTCCCTGGCGTACTAGGTACTTCTATTTGCAAGATGTTTGACTGGTCTATAGGTAAGGTTGGTTTGACTGAAGCTGACGCTATCCGTCTAGGCTATGATGTAGCTACTTGCGTGGTGCCTGGTCCAGATATTACTCACTTCATGCCTGGCAAAAAACTGATCATGGTTAAGACCGTGGCAGACAAGAAAACTGCACGCGTCCTCGGCGTTCAAATTGTTGGTCCTGGTAAGGTTGATAAGCGTATTGATACCATGGCAGGTGCATTCTCTGCAAATCCACAATTGACTGTATATGATATGGCCAATATGGACCTTGCTTATGCACCACCGTTCTCTAGCGCCGTAGATAACCTTTTGACCAACGCTAACGTTATGCAAAACGAAATCGAAGGTCGCGCACATTCCTATGGTTTCTACGAAGCACTCGAAAAGCTTCAAGACGAAAATGTTGCTTTTGTAGATCTTCGTATTGAAGATGAAGTAAAGGCGATGCCTTTTGAAACTCCAAATTATTACAACATTCCAATCGAAGAATTGCGCGCACGCGTAGATGAATTACCACGCGATAAGGAAATCGTTATTTTCTGCATCCTTTCAACACGCGGCTATGAAGGCCAGCTCATTCTTGAACAAGCTGGATTTGAAAACGTTCACTTTATCAAGGGTGGCATTATGTTCTGGCCATTCAAAAAGCATTTGGCAAAGTAATAATTATAAAAAATCAAAGCAGAGAGTTCGAGGCTCTCTGCTTTTCTTTGCGTGCAATGTATTGATTGAAAGCGTGCGTTGGTATAAAATAATAAAGATATACTAAATTATGCTTAGTGTATAGAGGAGGGTCTTTATGTATGATCATATCTTAATTCGCTATGGCGAATTATCTCTTAAAGGGAAGAACCAAAAACAATTTCTAAAAACATTGGCACGTAATATTAAACACCAAATAAAACTCGACACTGGAGTAAGCTGTGAAGTATCTGATATTCGTGGTCGTGTTGTTATTCCATTAGAAGGTAAAGAGCCGGAATTTTTCTATCCAAGTATTGACAGAGTGTTTGGTATTTCTTCTTATAGCCCTGTTGTATCTACAGAGCTTGACGAAGAGGCCATTATCAATGCTGCAATTGAAGAAATAAAAAAACATCAACGTGAAAACCTTAAATTTCGCGTTACTGTAAAACGTGCCAACAAACGTTTCCCGGTTCGCTCCATGGACATGCAGTTAAAGGTTGCTCAACGTATTTTGGATGAAATGCCTGGGCTTGAAGGCAATCTAACTGATTATGATGTGGATTTAAATATCGATATTCGTTTTGATCAAGCCTATGTTTATATTACAAAACGTAAGGGCTTGGGTGGCTTGCCGCTAGGTACTGGTGGCCGTGCCGTGGCATTGCTTTCTGGTGGTATAGATAGTCCTGTCGCCATGTGGTCCATCATGCGCCGTGGTGTCGTGGTTGAAGCTATTCATTTCCACTCCTACCCTTATACATCTCAGCAAGCAGAGGATAAGGTGTTGTCATTAGCAGAAAAGGTTGGCAAGTATGGTGGTCATGTTATTGTTCACCTTGTACCATTTACGCGCATTCAGGAAGCTATTGGTATGAATTGCTTTGAAAAGCTTCGTATTACGCTTATGCGCCGTATTATGTTACGTATTGCTGAACAAATTGCAGAAATTCGCAATGCCAAAGCTATTGTTACTGGTGATGACCTTGGTCAAGTTGCAAGCCAAACCATTGAAAGCATATATGCCATTAATGAAGTGACGACCATGCCAATCCTTCGTCCACTCATTGCTCTTGATAAGCTAGAAATTATGGAAACGGCTCAGAAGATTGATACATACGATATTTCAATCCTTCCATACGAAGATTGCTGCACCGTTTTTGTGCCAAAAGAACCTGCTACAAAGCCTCATGTAGACGATTGCAAGCGCAACGAAGCAAAAATCCCTGACTTAGATGGACTTATTCGTGATGCCATTGAAAAAACCGAAACAGTGGTATGCTACGGGGATGGACGTGAACGCATCAGAAAACCATTTGAAATGCCAGAAGAGGTGGAAGTGTAATGGGAAAAAATCTTTACGAAACGCCGCGCGATAAAAGCAAGTGGAACGTGCGAAAGGATGTTACAAACAAAGAAGTACCCCATCAGTCTGATAAAAAAGCACACTTAGAAGAATTAAAGAAACGATACCAAAAGAAAAAGAAGTAATAGAAAAGGGGCTGTCGGAAAATAGACAACCTCAAATAAATAAGGGAGAGAGATTCGCACGAATCTCTCTCCCTTATTT
>CAKQDL010000062.1 GCA_934229395.1 uncultured Peptococcaceae bacterium
GCACTACCGTACATAACGGTTGCTCCATCAAGCACCCATTCTTTCTTTGTGATGTTGTAATCTCGAATCTTTCCGGCGTGTTTATAAATCCCCTGAAAGAGTTTGCGGTGAATAGAGATATACTCATTCGGAGAAAATGAGAACGCTGTTTCAGAAAGAATTTCAGCAATACGGGAAGAAACCTTATCAGCTTCTTCAGTACGCTCGTCATCAGACAAATGGACAGGTCTTTCTTCATAGTAGCTGTCGATAAGGCTCTGTGCTTCCTTCATCGTGATTTTGCCTTCAATATTCTGAATGGCAGTATCAATCAAATATTTAGATGGTTTGAGTCCGTCCACTGCCTGAAGTCCGATTGCTGTACTCCAAGCATACCCCTTATGAGCCTTATCCGGTTCAGACTCCCTCAAATATTCCTTAAACGGGTCTTTTTCCATATCCACTACCTCGCTTCATAGTCTTATAATTCAATCTTACTTAATTTGTGCAGACGGTCTGCACAAATTCAAATCTTCACTATTCACTTTCCTGCATATCCTCATCAGCTTTTGCAATCATCTGTCTGTATTGTTCTTTTACACTTTCCGGTGCAAGTATCTGTACCTTGCCATTAAAGCCAAACACCCAATCGAAGAAAGTCTGACTGGCTGATACTTCGGTCTGTACCCTGAAAGAAGTCATATCATACGCAAGAGTTGTCACATCTTCTCCAAAACGGTCAACCATTGTTTTCATCAGACTGTTATCACACCGTAAATCCACAAGAACTTTCTCTCTGGAGAACATAAAGAATAAAGTGCGTAAGCTGTTGGTTTTCTAACTTACACACTTTATTTTACACTCTCGACAATTTCGTCAAAACTGCAAAAGTGTCGCAGGTGGCAGCTGTTATGTGATACAATTTCGCGAAATAGACATGATTTGTCGCACATAATGAAAGAAAGCCGGCTACAGAGCGTATCTGTAGCCGGTCTTTCGTTTTAATAAAGCTTTGCGCCTGCTGGGATGTGTGGATCAACCATGAGGAGGTTGAGCTCTTCTTTGTCGTCGCGCTTATTGACGGCGCTGATGACCATACCGCAGGAGTCGATGCCCATCATTGGGCGTGGTGGCAAGTTGGTGATGGCGATCAAGGTTTTGCCGATGAGTTCTTCTGGTTGGTAGTACTCACGGATGCCGCTAAGGATGGTGCGGTTGGTGCCTGAGCCATCATCTAGGGTGAATTGCAAGAGCTTTTTGCTCTTTGGCACTTCCTTGCAATCCAAAACCTTCACGGCGCGGAAGTCGCTCTTGGAGAAGGTTTCAAAGTCAACGCTGTCTTCAAAGAGGGGTTCAATCACAACGTTGGAAAAGTCGATGACTTCTTCAGTTGCTTCTACTTCAGCTTTGGCTTCTTTTTTTGCTGCCTTCTTGCTCTTTGGTTCGTCAAGTGGCTTCATTGTAGGGAAGAGGAGGACGTCGCGGATGGATTCTGCGCCGGTGAGGAGCATGACCATACGGTCGATACCAATGCCGAGGCCGCCTGTTGGAGGGAGACCGTATTCCAAGGCTTGGAGGAAGTCTTCATCCATTGGATGGGCTTCGTCGTCACCTTTGCGCTTGGCTTCTACCTGTGCTTCAAAACGGCCGCGTTGGTCGATTGGGTCGTTGAGTTCGGAGAAGGCGTTGGCGTGCTCGCGACCGAGGATGAAGAGTTCAAAACGGTCGGTAAGGGCTGGGTTGGAGGCCTTACGGAGAGCAAGTGGAGAAATTTCTACTGGGTAGTCGATGATGAAGGTTGGTTGAATCAAGGTGTGTTCAACGGCTTCGTCAAAGAGTTCGCCCAAAACGTTGCCGCGTGGCATATCGTCTGGAATATCAAGACCGCGGGCACGTGCTGCTGCGCGGAATTCGTCGTCGGTCATGTCGCTGGCATAGTCGATGCCGGTGGCTTCTTTAACGCTGTCGCTCATGGAGATGCGGCGCCATGGGGTTTCGAGGTCGACTTTGAAATCGCCATAATCAAGCACGGCGCTGCCCAATACTTCCTTGGCAACGGTACGGAAGAGGTCTTCGGTGAGGTCCATCATGGTTTCGTAGTCACCAAAGGCTTGGTATACTTCCAAAAGGGTAAATTCTGGGTTGTGGCGGGTGTCGATGCCTTCGTTACGGAATACACGGCCAATTTCATACACGCGTTCCATACCACCAACAATGAGGCGCTTGAGGTGGAGCTCAAGGGCGATACGCATATAGAGGTCGATGTCTAAGGCGTTGTGGTGGGTGATGAATGGGCGGGCGTTGGCGCCACCAGCTAGGGTGTGAAGCACTGGGGTTTCTACTTCAAGGAAGGCACGTTCATCGAGGTAACGACGAATGGCGGTGACAATCTTGGAGCGAAGCACGAAGGTGTTCTTCACTTCTGGATTCATAATAAGGTCTACATAGCGTTGACGATAGCGGGTTTCGGTATCGGTAAGGCCATGGAACTTTTCTGGAAGTGGACGCATGGACTTGCAAAGGTGGTCAAAATGGGTCACCTTAATGGAAAGCTCGCCACGGTCAGTGACAAAAACTTGACCGGTAATACCAACGATATCGCCAATATCGGCCTTTTTAAAGAGCCAGTGCATATCTTCGCCAACCACGTCTTGGCGGGAGTAGATTTGCATATTGCCAGAAAGGTCGGCCACGTTGGCAAAGCCTGCCTTGCCTTGGCCGCGCTTGGCCATGATGCGGCCAGCGATTTTGACTTCTTTGCCGCTTTCTACGAGGGCGTCTTTTTGATCGATGATTTCGTTGATATGGTGGGTAATGTCAAAGCGATGACCAAATGGGTCTACGCCGCGTTCACGAAGTGCGTCCATCTTTTCGAGGCGCACGTTCATAATTTGCTTAAGACCGCCTTCAGCCTTCTTGTTGTTGTCTGCCATGTGGCTTAGTCCTCCTTCTTTTCTAGGGATACGCGAATCACTTCATATTGGAGCACGCCAGCTGGTGCTTCTACATCTACAACCTGGCCTTCGCGCTTGCCCAAAAGAGCCTTGCCTAGAGGGGATTCGTTGGAAATTTTGTTTTGCATTGGGTCTGCTTCGCTGGTACCTACAATGCGGTATTCTTCGGTTTCGTCAAATTCCATATCGCGCACAGTCACATAGGAGCCAATGTTGATGACGCCCATGGTGGAGGCGCTTTCTTCAATAACCTTGGCTTTGCGAATGGTGGCTTCGATGGTTTGGATGCGGCCTTCAATGAAAGCTTGCTCGTTTTTGGCATCATCGTACTCGGAGTTTTCGCTCAAGTCACCAAAGTCAATAGCTTGTTTCAAACGTTCAGCTACTTCTTTACGGCGTACGGTTTTAAGATTAACAAGCTCTTCTTTAAGATTGTCGAGCCCTTCCTGTGTGAGAATTACTGCATCTTCCATTGTGGTGGCCTCCATTTTATAGGTAGTAAGTTTAAAATTTGCGTATGACAAATAAATTGAGTATCCGCTCAATCAAAATATTATAAGCGGATGGCCGCACGCTGTCAAGACTTGGGCGAAAAGAATTGGCCGAGGAGCGATGATACGTTTGCACTCGGCGGCGGTGGCGCGTATAATAAGAAGAGAACATCGAACAGAAAGGATGGAGCGACATGGCAGTAGAAGCTCGCAGAAATAAAGAACGTCCGTTGACCCCTCGCCAAGCAGGGATTCTTGAATATATTATAGAAGAGGTGTCGAACAAAGGTTATCCACCAGCCGTTCGTGAAATTGGCCGTCACGTTGGCCTGCAATCCTCCTCAACCGTTCACGCTCACCTCACCACCTTAGAGGAACGCGGCTACATCAAGCGTGACCCAGCCAAGCCACGTGCCATTATGGTCCTGCGCTATCCAGACGGCACGCCATTTGTGGCCAGCAGCGAAGGCCTCTTGGTGGAAGAGGATTTTGACGAAATGGTCAACTTGCCTGTTTTGGGCAATGTGGCCGCCGGCGAACCTATTTTTGCTGACGAAAATGTCGAGGACACCATCACCTTCTCCATGCGCTTTGTGCGCAACGAAGGCTCCTTTATGTTGCGCATCCGCGGCAACAGCATGGTCAACATTGGCATTATGGATGGCGACTACATCATCGTAGGCCCTCAGCAAACCGCTCAGAACGGCGATGTTGTTGTGGCCCTCATTGGCGATGAAGCCACCTGCAAAACCTTCTATCACGAAAAAAACACCGTTCGCCTGCAGCCAGAAAACGACGAGATGGAACCCATCTACGTAGAAAACCCAATGATTATAGGCAAGGTCATCGGTGTCTATCGCGATATGCACTAAAAATACCTCAGCGTCCGCACAGGTTGCGGGCGCTTCAACTTGTCGAAAAACCTAAAATGTGTATGTAAAGAGAAAACTTTCTATAAATAGCAAAAGCCTTCTCCGCCTGGGGAGACAATGTCATTAAGTTAACAAAATAGACCCCGTTTCCACGAGGTCTATTTTTATGCCAACCGTAAAATGATATGCTTATTCTTATTAGATATTACGGAGGGATTATTGTGACAACATCTTTAAAAAGTATTAAGTGCTCTCTAAATAAATTTCGTTCAGTACTCAAAAATTTTTACTGTTCAACTTGGATTTGCAATTTATGAACAGAAAGCATTCACGGATTCATAAAAAAACACGCTCGTCCCACTTTTTTATACGTCGATGGTTTCGGTGTAGTCGTCACCTACGTTGTTGCGTGGTGGCTGGTTGGTGAAGGTGGTATCAAAAGGGGTGCCGGAGGCGTAGTAAATGCCTTGTGGCTTTTCGCCTGGCATAAAAATCCAGCACAAGATGTAGAGGGTTGGGCCGGGCACGCCGCCAGGGAGCATGAGGAGCAAGAAGAGGAAACGGAAAATCATTGGGGAGATGTTAAAATAGTCCCCCAAGCCGGCGCATACGCCGGCAATTTTGCGCTCAGAGAGTGGGCGCATGAGTTTTTTCTTAGTCATTGAAGGTCACCTCGTTAAATGCATTGGAATGGCAAATCGCACATATCTTCAAAATAATCCATGTCGAGAATTTCGAGCTCGTCGTTGGTTTTGTGGATGAGGCCTTCTACCTCGAGGCTTCGCATAACGGTGGATACAGATACGCGGTTGATGCCAATGTATTTGGAAATATCGTAGTGGGAGAGCTTGCCATAGAAGGTGTAATGATTGTCGCTCACCTTTTGGCCATATTCAAGCACGTATTTGTAAATGAATTTGCACACGCGGTAGCGCGGATCCTTTACAAGGTCATCGGCCACTTGATGGTGGGCGTTGAGGGAAAGGGTGCACAGCCAGTTGATGATGATGCGGTTGAAATCTGGAATGGTTTCAAGGAGCTCCTCAATAACATCACGCTTAAAACGGTAGAGGGTGCAGTCGGTTTTGGCCACAACCTGCTCGCTCGAATCGCTGTCTACCCCAAGGAAAAAGAGGGCTTCGGCACAAAGGCTTGGCGCCATCAACACGTGGATGATGCGTTCCTTGCCGTTTGGCGTGAGGATGGAGTGGTAGGCAATGCCTTTGGTAAGAAAATAGAGATGGTCCACTTCCTGACAGCTAGAGATGATGGGAGCACCTTTTTTTATTTGTATTTTTTCAGCGCGATCGAGATGGTCCAGCAATACGGTCAGCTGTTCATCTTGTCGAAAAAAATATTCCATTTCGTTGCTTTGGCTCTTTTCGGAGGACATGGGCTTGTTCTTCCTTTCTAAACGGGTATTAATTATACACAGTATAACATGATTACATGGTGCGCAAACAATAAATTTGGTAACATTTTATAATAAAATAGGTTATACTACAATCACGAGAAAAAATGGAGGCGAGGCGTATGTTGATTGGTTGTCATTTGTCCACGGCCAAGGGGCTCGACAAAGCGGTGATTGACGCTGAGGCCATTGGGGCCACAGCGATGCAGTTGTTTACGCGCAATCCCCGAGGCGGCAAGGCGCGCGAAATAAAGGCGCGCGAAACAGCGGCCGTTGCAGCATCAAAGCTGGCCGTGGTGCTCCACGCGCCCTATACCATCAACCTTGCCTCAAGCAAGGAGGATGTGCGCGCCTTTGGTGTAGCGACCATCATAGAAGATGTGGGCCGTATGGATGCTTTTTGCGCGCGTGATATGGTGGTGCATAGTGGTGCCCACACTGGTGCAGGCGAAGCAAAGGGGATGACGCGGCTTGTGGCGAGCCTAGAAACGATTTTGCCCCATCTGCCCGAGGGCAAGCGCCTTTTGCTAGAAGGTATGAGTGGCCAAGGCAGCGAGCTCGGCAAAAACCTTGAGGAGCTTGGCACGGTGCTCGCACATTTTAAGGATGCGCGCCTCGGCGTGTGCCTAGACACCTGTCACCTTTTTGCGGCAGGCTATGATGTGCGCGATTGGCTGGCTTTTAAAGAAGCGTTCAGTGCGCATATCTCATGGGAAAGCGTTGGCGCCATCCATTTAAACGACAGCAAAACAGACCTTGCGAGTCACAAGGACCGTCACGAAAAATGGGGCGAGGGCGCCCTCGGTTGGGCCACTGCCGAAGCGGTGGTGCGCCTTGAGGGCGCAAGCAAAATCCCACTGATATTAGAAACACCCAACGAGCTTGCGGGCTACAAGAGAGAAATAGAACGACTCAAGCAGGTTTTAGGAGGATAAAATGGCATTTCGATTGATTGATTTTGGCATTCCAGGCTACGATACCAATGTGAATGTACTCTATAAGCACACGGTAGAAACAGGCGAGAGCCATATTTGTGGCGATGAAGAATATATGGAGGCGCATATAGCCGATACACCGGTGGAACTGGTGCTCCGCTTTAGCTTTGAAGAGGACGGGCAAACGCCAAAAAACGTGATTGCCCACACCTTTTTGGACAATCCCACACGTTGGCAGGAGGGCATTAAAGAAGAAGGCGAGCAGGCCAAGATTACAAGAGGGGCTGTGACATTGACCGCCGAAATCATCAACCCTACAGCCCTAGGCACAGCCTATAAGCCAATGCTTTATCCCCAAAAAGTCGGCTTTGGTACCAATGCCTTTGAGGCAGGCTGCGAAAAGCTCATGCTAGAGGGTGTGATGGTGCCGAAGGGTGATGAGGTGGAGCTTTTGGCGCGCGTGAAGCACGTGCAGCCTATTGTGCTGAGTACGCTTTGGGTGTTCTCAGTCGTTGAGCTAGAAACTGCAGAGGGCAACTTCTTTTTGCCAGTGTCGCGCGATGTGCTAGAAAAAATGCTCGATGCCTGCAATGTGGGCGATCTTTGCTATGTGTGTGGACCACTTTCGCTAGAAAAAGCCTGGGCCTAAGCACACGAGAGGGACAAACAAAGGGCGTGAAAAAATGCGATTAGAGCAGTTGCAGCAAATTATAGAAATAGAGCGCCAGGCGTCCATCTCCCAAGCGGCCAAGGCACTTTATATGGCGCAGCCAACTTTGAGCAATTCCCTCGGTAAGCTAGAAAAGGAAATCGGCGTTAAAATATTTGAACGCACCAATGAAGGCATTGTGCCCACCACAGACGGGCGCAACATCCTTTCCTATGCCAAGCTGGCTGTAGAATCCTGTCGCAATATAGCAGGCTATACCAAGGGCCAAGGTGCCATTTATGGCAATGTGACAGTGATGGTAACGCCGGCCTTTGGTTATCTCTTGCCAGATATTTTGCTGCGCTTTAAGGAGCGCTTTCCTAAGGCAGATATTTTTTTTAAAACCTGTGGGCCTGTGGCTATGGTTGAGGCCTTAGCAAAGAGCGAGAGCAGCGTGGGCTTGGCCCTTTGGGGCATTATTACAGAGCAAAACCTGAAGCTGCTCAAAAAATACGATATGCGCTGCGAAAGCTTTGGGCGCCACCAAATGATGCTCCATGTGAGCAAGGACCATCCTTTTGCCAAGCTAAGCGAGGTAGAGGTGGGGATGCTCAGGGATGAGCAGTTTGTCTTTTTTTTCAAAGAAATTTTTGCAGGCAACCAATTCGGCCATTAAAGCAAGACGCGAGGCCTATCTAATTGAAGACAGAGATGTTGTGAAGTTCATGATTGCCGAAAACAAGGCTGTGTCCATCATGCCAGCCGTCAGCTCACCCTTTTGGAACAAAAAAACATCGCGCTTTTGCGTGAGCTTTTAAAAGAAAATAAGCGTTAAATTTTTTTACCCAGGGGCAGTCGGGAAATAGCGAAATCGCCCTTTTTTGGCATCAAAAAAGAACCTTCGCGCAGGAACAGGGATTGAGA
>CAKQDL010000063.1 GCA_934229395.1 uncultured Peptococcaceae bacterium
TGGCTTAATTTCATAGAAAACACAAAGAACCCCGTTTTGAGTTGTTTCAAAACGGGGTTCTTCGACAGTCTGAGACCCCGTTTCCACGAGGTCTATTTTTTATGCCAACCGTAAAATGATATACTTATCCTTATTAGATATTACGGAGGGATTATTATGCAGACTGTCGATAAACCTAAAATGTGTATGTATAGAGAAAACTTTCTATAAATAGCAAAAGTTTCTCTTTGCATACACGTTTAACCTTTATCGACAGTCTGAGAGTGCTCTATTTTTATGGTTGGCTCACGCCTTTCATGCTTAGGGCGATGCGGCGGCGTTTTTTGTCTACTGAGAGGACGCGCACGCGCACTACTTGGCTCACGTGGACCACGGTGAGGGGATCGCGCACAAATTGGTCCGAAAGCTCTGAGATATGCACGAGGCCGTTTTCGTGGAGGCCAATATCCACAAAGGCGCCAAAGGCTGCAATGTTGGTCACGGTGCCGTCGAGCTCCATCCCTTCTTCTAGGTCCTCGAGCTCGAGCAAATCGTGGCGCAAGGCTGGCTGTGGCAAATCGGCGCGCGGGTCGCGGCCTGGTTTTTCTAAGGCGTCTAAAATATCGTGCAGGGCCATAGGGCCAATGGTGAGTTTTTCGGCCAAGGTGACGATGTTTTCTTCCTTGGCTTTTTTGGCAAGCTCAGGCGATGGCGCGCAATCAAAGAGCTTAGCCAGGGCGCGCACCTTGTCGTAGCTTTCTGGGTGGACCTGGGTGTTGTCTAATGGCTCATCGCCCTCTGCAATGCGCAAAAAGCCGGCGCATTGTTCAAAGGCCTTTGGCCCGAGCTTGGGCACCTTTAGAAGGCCCTTGCGGCTGCAGAAATTGCCGTTTTGGTCGCGGTAGCTCACAATATTTTTGGCCACAGTGTTGCTCACACCAGCCACATGAGAAAGAAGGGACACGCTGGCGGTGTTCAAATCTACGCCAACGTGGTTCACGCACTCTTCCACCACCCCATCTAAGGCATGGGTGAGGAGCTTTTGATCAATATCGTGCTGGTATTGGCCAACGCCGATGGATTTTGGGTCTATTTTAACAAGCTCGGCCAGGGGATCCTGCACGCGGCGCGCGATGGATACAGCGCTGCGCAAGGTGGCATCGAGGTTTGGAAACTCCTCTGCTGCAAGGGGTGAGGCCGAATAGATGGACGCACCGGCTTCGCTCACAATGTACCAACCGCAATCGTTGCGGCCTTCTAAGAGCTCAGCCATAAGGCGCTCGCTTTCGCGCGACGCGGTGCCGTTGCCGATGGCCACAAGGGTCACGCGATGGGTATTGATAAGACGCATGATGGTCTTTTTGGCAGAGGCCTCACCGCCCTTTCCCTTAAAGGGATAAACCACCACTGTTTCGAGCACGTTGCCCGTTGGGTCAATCACAGCCAGCTTGCAGCCATTGGTAAAACCTGGGTCAAAGCCCAGCACCACATGGCCGCGCACCGGTGGCTGCATGAGCAAATCGTGGAGGTTTTTTTGGAAGAGGACGGTAGATTCCTTTTCGGCCCATTCGCGGCGCTCCTTGCGCACCTCTTTTTCGATGGATGGGGCCAAAAGTCGCTTGTAGCTGTCTTGGCACATCTCGTTGAGGCGATCCTGCCAAACCATGCCACGCTTAAAAATGTGCTTAAAGAGGGCACGCACGCACCACTCCTCATCGCCCTCAAGATGGACCACAAGGGCCTCGGCTTTTTCGGCACGCTCCACGGCCAAAATGCGGTGGGGCGCCATTTTACTTAGGGCCTCGCTGTAGTCCAAATAGTTGTCATACACAGGATCTGGTTTTTTGCCAGCCTTGGTAACAATCACACCGCGGCTAGCCGTGCGTGCACGCAGCTGGGTGCGCACGTCGGCATCATCGGCCAAGCGTTCGGCCAAAATATCGCAGGCGCCATCAAGGGCTGCCTTGGCGTCGGCCACTTCCTCGCTCGCCGCTGCAAGCTTTTCTGCCATGACAAAAAGAGCATCCTCCCTTTTTCCTGCAAGCCACGCATCCGCCAAAGGCTCTAGGCCACGGGCAATGGCTTGGCTGGCGCGGGTTTTGCGCTTTGGGCGATAAGGACGGTAAAGATCATCGAGCTCTGTAAGGCTTTGGGCCGCTTGGATGCGCGCAGAAAGGGCGCTGTCGAGCTTGCCCTGCTCATCAATCAAGCGCGCCACATCCTCGCGACGTGCTTCGAGCTTGCGCAAGGCCTCGAGGCTGTCAGCCAAGGCGCGCAAGGTTTGGTCGTCCAAATTGCCTGTTTCATCCTTGCGGTAGCGGGCAATGAATGGCACGGTGGCGCCATCGTCCAAGAGTGCCACGGTGTTTTCCACCTGCGCGGATGATATAGAAAATTCCTTTTGTAAGCGTTCGTTAATGGTCAAAATGATTCACCTCTAAAAAAAGTCTGACCCTATTTTATAAGAAAAACGCATCCTCGCGCAAGGGCGTATAGAGCCTTGTCATCAATCATACTAATTTGCGCCTAAAATTGGCACGTGGTATAATAAAGAGTAATTTTCGAAAGGAGCGACGATGTATGACGTCTCGCAAAAGGACGACTTCTACCATTTCTTCAACGCATCAAAAAGCGCCACGTAAGCGCCCTACCACCGCAAAGAAACCGGCACCAGCCAAAAAGCCAGTCGCCAAAAAGCCTGCTGCGGTCAAAAAGTCTGCACCACGTAAAAATACCACCCATCCACGCACACGAAAAACCAACCACCACACCCACGATAGCCTTATGCTTACCTTTGTTTTTGGCGTGGTTGTTTTTTTTGCCATGTGCGCCCTTAACCTCATTGGCCTCACTGAGTATGTGGAGGAGCCAAAGCCAACCACCCGCGTCACCTACGAAGTAGGCAGCGTCGAAAGCTTTTTTAACACCCTAGGCCCCATTGCCGAAAAATACGCCGATTATGGCCTTTATCCATCGGTGATGCTCGCCCAAGCCGCCATTGAAAGCCATTATGGCGACTCCCAGCTTTCTTACGAGTACCACAATTATTTTGGCATCAAGGCCCACGACAACCACCGCAGCGTCAAGCTTTCCACCAAGGAGGTTTACGACGGCCAGGAAGTGACCATCAACGACACCTTCTGTGTCTACTCTAGCCCTCAGGATTGCTTTAAGGATTATGCCACCATACTCACCACCAACGAACATTTTAGTGGCGTGGTTGGTGCATCCTCGCCAGCAGAAGCAGCGCGCGCCCTGCAAGCAGGCGGCTATGCCACCGACCCCAACTATGCCCAAACCATCATCCAGGTGATTAACGAGTACAACCTCACACGCTTTGACCCCATGGAGCGCCCAACAGCCAAAAAGGACGTGACCGAAGAAAGCGTGGACGATACAGAAATCACCGCCACCGATACATCCACGGAAGAAGGTAATGACTAATGGCCAAGCTTTGGACAAAATCCTTTGTCATGATTATGGCAATCAACTTCTTCATTTTTTTAAGCTTCAACCTTTTTAACACCTCCCTGCCCCTCTATTTTCAGGAACTCGGCATCAGTGAAAGCCTCACTGGGATTTGTATTTCTATTTTTACCGTGGGCTCCCTCTTGGTGCGCCCCATTTCTGGCACCATTTTGGACCGCCACGGGCGCAAGGGTGTATTTCTTATAAGCCTCGTGCTCCTCACTCTGCTTGTATTTTCTTACAGCTTTGCCAAGATCTTTGCCGCGATTCTCTTGGTGCGCCTTTTGCACGGCATTGATTGGAGCTTTGCCTCCACAAGCACCTCCACCCTCGCCACCGACATCATTCCACGCTCAATGATTGGCACAGGCATGGGGATGTTTGGCCTCTCAATGGCCCTCTCCTTGGCCATTGGGCCCATGGTGGGCGTGCCCCTTACCCAAACCTATGGCTTTGCCACCACCATCAAGCTCGCTACCGCGATGCTCTTCGTGGTGCTTGTGCTCGCCGTGGTTTTTCCCTTCCCAACCTTTACGCCACCAGCCAAGGCCCCCGGCAGCAAAAGCCAAGGCAGCTTTGTTGAAAAAACAGCCGTTATTCCGGCCATGGTGATGGGCTGTGTGACCCTTACCATGTCGGCCGTGAGCACCTTTGTGCCCCTCTACGCCCAAGAGCTTGAGGTGGGCAACGTGGGTTACTTCTTTTCTATTTATGCCATTGGCCTGCTTATTTCACGCTTTTTTATTGGCAATGTGCTCGACCATTACGGCATATTGTTTGCCTGCCTGCCTTGCCTGCTGAGTATGTTTGGCGCCATGCTCCTCCTCGCCTTTGCCCACGGCGCACTGGCCCTTAACGCTGGCGGTTTTCTCTACGGTCTCGGCTATGGCGGCATCCAAACCGCCGTGCAAAGCCTTGCTGTGATGTATGCCCCACCGTCCCGCTTTGGCGCTGCCAACGGCACCTTCTTTATAGGCTTCGACCTAGGCATAGGCCTAGGCGCCATCCTAGCCGGCTTTTTGAGCGAAAGCATCGGCTTTTCGGCCATGTACCTCCTGCTCTCCGGCTTTATTCTCCTAGCCACCGTTTTGCTCGTGAGCTACGCCAAGAAAGGCAAAAATCTCACCACCTAAGAAAGGACCTTACTCTATGAAATATCTTATTGCTTCTGACATTCACGGCAGCAAGCGTGCCACTCAGATGGTTTTGGACCATTTTAAGGCCGAAGGTGCCGATATGCTGATTCTTTTGGGCGATCTTTTGTACCACGGCCCACGCAACGATTTGCCGCAGGAATACGATCCACGTGCTGTGGCTGCGCTCCTTAACGGCATGAAGGACCGCATCATTGCTGTGCGCGGCAACTGTGAGGCCGAGGTGGATCAGATGATGCTCGAGTTCCCTTGCATGGGTGATTACACCATCATCTATATTGAAGGCGTGCCTTTCTTTTTGACCCACGGCCATCTTTATAACGATGACAATCTCCCACCAATGGTGACCCCAAGCACCGTCCTCCTCCACGGCCACACCCACGTGCCAACGAATCTTCGCCATGACACCCACCGCACCATGAACCCAGGCTCCACCACCATTCCAAAACGCGCCAGCGCGCCAAGCTACATGGTCATCGATGGCAACAACATCTACTGGAAAAAACTCACCGACGCCAGCGTCTATATGGTCGACCGTGTGAAGTAATCCTTTAAGAGAAGCTTAAGCTTCTCTTTTTTTTATACCTTTGCACACTTCTAAGTCTTTATCCGCCAGTCATACTCTACAGCATAAGTAGTAATAACAGATCTTACTGTTCAACTTGGACTTGCAATTTATGATTCTATTGCATATACGTATTTTTAAAAATCGTTATTTCCCGACCGTCTCTTTTTTCGCGCAAACAAAAAACCGCCCCAGGTGTGGGACGGTTTGCGCAAACAAAATTAGCCAATGATTTCAGCGATTTTGTCTTCGTATTCTTCGATTTCTTTGTCGCCAGCGAGCTTACCGCAGTATTCGCCGTCGTTGAAGAAGAGCACTTGTGGAACACCCTTGAGGGAGAAACGTGCGAAGAGGTTTCTTTCTTCTTCTACGTCTACTTCGTAGAAGCCGAACTTGCCTTCGTATTGGCTATCTTCAGCGATTTCTTCGATTTTTGGGTGAACCTTTTGGCATACGTGGCAGGTCTTGCGGGAGAACATGACGAGGCAAGCTTCGCCTTCGTCGTAAATAATTTCTTCAAAAGATGCGTCATTAAGTTTTTCCATTGAACAATACACTCCTTAGTAGTCATTACTTTAAATTATGTTTATTATAAAGGATTAGACGTTCTTTGCCTAGTCACTCTATGACATTTTTTACTTGGCGTAATGTTTTTTTACAAAACGGATGAATTGAGAATTGTAGTAATCTGCCAAGGTTGGGCCGCTGTGCACGTCGTAAAATGGCACTTCGTCGGTACCTAGGGCGTCGACGAAGGCTAGAAATACTTCGTTGATGTCTTTGTCTTCCATGCCTGGGAGTTTGGCGCCCACTTGCTTGAGTCTGTTTTCAAATAGCTCTAAATGTCCCTTCATTGGGTAACCTCCTATGAACAATCCCTCTCGCAAAAGAGATAAACTTGTGATATGATAATGTAGCCTTTGTGGCAAATCATTACAACATCTATTTTAATCGATATGACGATGAAAATAAAGACTAGGAGGAGATTTTATGGCACGCGTTCGCCGTGTTGCAGGTACTCAGGAGCGCCTTTGGGCTTCTCCCTACACTGTGAAGGAACCACACAAGCAAAGAGGACATTGGAGTGAGCTGTATCCAAAAAAACAGCCGCTCGTTATGGAAATTGGCTCGGGCCGCGGCCGCTGGATTTACACGGCTGCCAAGCGCCATCCGGAGCTCAATTATTTGGGCGTGGATGTGGTGCCGGAAATTATTATGGATGCCATTGACGAGCACGCCGAAAAAACCGATGCGCCAGATCAGGTGCGTTTTTTGTGGCTCAACGCGGAGCATCTCGACGAGGTTTTTGCCCCTGGCGAGGTAAGCGACATCTACCTCCATTTTTCTGACCCTTGGCCAAAGAAGCGCCACGCCAAGCGCCGTCTCACCTACCGCGATTTTTTGGACGTGTATGCCTATATTTTGGCCGAGGATGGCACGGTGCACCTAAAAACCGACAGCCGCGAGCTCTTTGATTTTTCCATTGAGGAATTTACCGAGCGTGGCTGGCGATTAGAAAACGTGACCAACGACCTCTACGCCGATTTACCAGAGGACAACATCGCCACAGAATACGAGCGCCGCTTCCACAAGCGTGGCATCCCAATCAACAGCCTCCTGGCCTATCCCCCAAGAAATTAAAGCAGCACGCCTTAGGGCGTGTCAGACTGTAGAAAACGTATGATTTAAAATTGGAGCATGTATGCATTTGCAAACCCTTTCCCCCATGTGGGGAAGGCTCTTGCTATTCTCCAAATCTTTCTCTTTACATACACGTTTCAGGTTTATCTACACACAAAGGACCGTGCTTATACTGGCACGGTCCCAGCTTGTCGAAAAAGGTATATTTTCAGCATAGGCGTGTATGCATTCGTGAAGCCTTCCCCCTTGAGGGGGAAGGTG
>CAKQDL010000064.1 GCA_934229395.1 uncultured Peptococcaceae bacterium
ATAATAAAATGCCCCCTATATAGCTGTCAGTGATTTGTTATTTCACCGTTTGCTATATAGGGAGCATATCAAGGGGGGAAGGTGGGTTTTCTGGAGCAGGGCGGAAGAAAACTCGGATGAGGGTGTGTTTTCACCGCACTTTACAGCTAAATCAATCATTCGCTGGCGCTCATACCCCTCATCCGTCGGCTACGCCGCCACCTTCCCCCATGTGGGGAAGGCTAAGCGGAATCTAGAAAACTTTCTATTTGCATACACATTTTAGGTTTATCGACAGTCTGGAGCGCTCCTTAGGGGCGCTTTTCTTGTATGTTGTTAGTGCACTATGGTACAATATACAAAAACGTTAAAGGAGGATGCCAATGAAGACAACGACCAAGGTCAGCATCGCCCAAGCTTTTTTGGAGGTCTGCGCCCAAAAGCCTGTCGATAAGGTGACGGTCAAGGATGTGGCAGATGTGATTGGCATTTCTCGCCAAACCTTTTATTACCACTTCCAAGACATTGTGGATGTGGTGGAGTATTGGATGGAAAAGGATTTGATGCACTTGCTTGAGCGCACCCTAGAGGCGCGCGACCACAAGGAGGCGTTGGAAATCATCTTTTCTTACGAGCCCCAAAACGCAAGCATTTATCATAAGGTGGTACATTCGCGCTACCGTGAAGAGGTGGAGCATCTCTTTTTGGTACACGTCAAAAAATACCTGCGACAGCTCGTGGACTTTAGCCCAGTGAGGGATGTCTTGGGCGAGGAAGAGCTAGAGGTGGCGTTGAGCTTTTACGCTTGGGCCGTGATTGGCGTGATGCTCGACCATCAGTTAAAGCCGGGTGCAGATAACAAAAAACTGGCCCAGCAGGTGAGCTACCTCATTCAAGGAAAGCTCTTTGATTTGCGCGCAGCAGAAGGAAGCGTAGGATAAGCTAGGGTTATCGATGTATGCAAAATAATCCCTTTACAGCACGCAATTTTTAAACTATAATACGATATAACAATATAACATTTATCAAGAGAGGTGGAGGGAACTGGCCCTGTGAAACCCGGCAACAGCCTCTGTGCAATGTGCCAAATCCAGCAGACAATGTCTGGCAGATAAGTGACCTGAACCATCGCCATTTCCTGCCGGAAGTGGCGATTTTGTTTTATGCAAGCATCTTGATAATGTGGAAAGAAGGACATTATGAACAACGAAGAACTCAAGTATACCTCTGTAGCTACCCAATGCATCCAAGGCGGCTACATTCCTGGCAACGCTGAAGCACGTACCATGCCAATCGTTCAATCCACCACCTTTAAATACGACAAGGCCGATGACCTCGCCGATGTTTTTGACCTTAAGGTAGGCACCCCAATGTACACCCGCCTTGGTAACCCTTCCCTAAGCTGGCTTGAAGAAAAAATCGCCCTTATGGAAGGCGGCGTTGGCGCTCTTACCACCTCCTCTGGTCAAGCAGCCACCCTATTTTCCATCATCAACATCACTCGCGCAGGTCAACACGTGCTTGCTCTCTCTAACCTTTACGGTGGCACCCACACCCTCTTGGGCAGTGTGCTCCCACGTATGGGCATTGAAGTAACCTTTGTAGAACCAACTCTTTCTATTGAAGAAATGAAGGAACACATCCGCCCAGAAACCCGCTGCATCTTTAGCGAAATGCTCGGCAACCCTGCTCTTGACGTCCTTGACCTCGAAAAGATGGTGACCCTCGCTCATGACGTGGACGTACCTCTTATTGTAGACAACACCTTCCCAACCCCATTCCTTTGCCAACCAATCAAGCACGGCGCCAACATCGTTGTACACAGCGCCACCAAATACTTGGATGGTCACGCTACCTGCGTAGGCGGTGTGGTTGTTGACGGTGGTAACTACAACTGGAACAACGGCAAGTATCCAGAACTCACTACCCCAGACCCAGACTACCATGGTCTTGTATACACCGAAGCCTTTGGCGATGCAGCTTATATTGCAAAAGCACGCGCCGGTCTTTTGCGTGACATTGGCGCAACCATGAGTCCATTCAATGCCTTCCTTATTAACCTCGGTACCGAAACCTTGGCAGTACGTATGCAACGCCACAGCGAAAACGCTTTGGCCGTGGCAGAGTACCTCGAAAAGCATCCAAAGGTTGAATGGGTCAGCTATCCAGGCCTTGAAAGCGATCCTAACCATGCTTTGGCACAAAAATACTTGCCAAAGGGTTGCTCCGGCGTTGTAGCCTTTGGTCCTAAGGGCGGCAGCGAAGCAGCCAAGACCGTTATTGACAACATCAAACTCACCACCCTCGTTACCCACGTCGGTGACCTTCGTAGCCATATGCTTCATCCAGCAAGCACCACCCACCGTCAGCTCGATGACGAAGCCCTTGTAAAGGCTGGCGTTCGTCCAAACCTCATTCGCTTTAGCGTAGGTATTGAAGACATCAACGACATCATCGCTGATTTGGAACAAGCATTGGCAAAACTTTAATAAATAGACCGCTGGGGGGGCACAAGCCCCCTTGCTTTATAAAGGAGAAACCATGCCAGTCATTATACCCCACGACCTTCCGGCAACAGAAATACTCGAAAAAGAATTTATCTCGGTGATGCACGAGGAACGCGCACGCACCCAGGATATTCGCCCATTGCGCATAGGTCTTTTGAACCTCATGCCAAAAAAAATTGCCACCGAAACGCAGTTTATGCGCCTCATTGGCAATACACCTTTGCAAATTGAAATTGACCTTATTATGCCCACCAATCACGAGAGCAAAAACACCTCTCACGACCATCTTTTGAAGTTCTACAAGCCTTTTAAGGATGTCAAAAACAGCCATTACGATGGTTTTATTGTAACTGGGGCGCCTGTAGAAATGCTCGATTTTGAAGAGGTGGATTATTGGGAGGAGCTGTGCGAGGTCTTTGATTTTTGCAACACCAATGTGTATTCCAGTTTCTTTATTTGCTGGGCCTCTCAGGCTGCGCTGTATTACTACTACGGCATCAAAAAGCACATTTTGCCAGAAAAGCTCTTTGGGGTATTCCCACACCGCTTGATTCGCAGCCGCGACATCACCCGTGGCTTTGATGACATTTTCTATTGCCCACATTCTCGCCACACCGAAAACCGTGCGGCCGATATTGTGGCTTGTTCAGAGCTCAAAGTCTTGGCCCAAAGCGATGAAGCTGGCCCGCTCCTTACAACAACCATCGACCAACGCCATTATTTTTCCTCGGGTCATATTGAGTACGATCCACTCACCCTAGCGGAAGAATACGAGCGCGACGTTAAAAAGGGCCTCGACAATGTGCCATTCCCGCACAATTATTTTCCGGGCGATGACCCAGCCTTGGCGCCAATGGTGCGCTGGAGAAGCCATGCAAACTTGCTTTTCTCCAACTGGATGAACCATGTGGTTTACCCAGGCACACCGTATGATATTACTGCCATCGAACCACGCAAGGGACAAAAGAGGTAGGAGGATAAGATGCAAGAAGGAAAAGCGCTGATTCAAATTAAAGATCTCCACAAGTCCTTTACCATAAAGGGGCGCAAGGTGGTTGCTCTTGAGGGCATCAACCTAGAAATTAAGGAAGGCGAATTTTTTGGCATCATCGGCCTTTCTGGCGCTGGTAAAAGTACCCTTGTGCGTTGTATCAACTTTTTAGAAAAACCAACCCAAGGTGGCGTTATTTTTGACGGCCAAGACCTAGGGAGCCTCACAAGCAAGGAGCTGCGCGCAGCGCGTCAGCAAATGGGGATGATTTTCCAGCAGTTCAATTTGCTCATGCAGCGTACTGCTTTAGAAAATGTGTGTTTCCCTCTTGAGCTTGTAGGCACGCCAAAGGACGAGGCAAAAAAACGCGCCATGGAGCTTTTGGAAATTGTAGGCCTAAGTGAACGCGCAAACGCCTATCCGGTGCAGCTTAGTGGTGGGCAAAAGCAGCGTGTGGCCATTGCCCGTGCCCTTGCCACCAATCCAAAGGTGCTCTTGTGCGACGAAGCCACCTCGGCCCTAGACCCACAAACCACAGCCTCCATCTTGGGGCTTTTGCGTAAATTGAACCAAGACATGGGCATCACCATCATCATCATCACCCACGAAATGAGCGTGATTGAAGAGGTGTGCAACCGCGTGGCCATTATTGCCAATCATCATATTGCAGAGGTTGGCACCGTCCACGACATCTTTACCAATCCGCAAACAGAAGAAACGCGTCAGCTTGTCTACCGCGAAGACGAGGATCCAGTGAGCTACCGTCCAAACGAAGGCCGCTTCTTGCGCATCGTTTACAATGGCGACCACACCTTAGAGCCAGTGGTGGCACAGATGATCATCGACCTGCGCATTCCAGTCAACATCATTCACGCCGACTTGCACACCATCGACGGCGAAACCTATGGCGATATGGTGGTGCAGGTGGCTGATGCCATTGAAGCAGAGCGTGTGAGCCATTATATCAAAGACCGCGGCATAGCCATTTCGGAGGTGAGTGTTGATGCTTAATCCACAAATGATAGATTTGCTTGTAGAAGGCACCATTGAAAGTATTTATATGACACTCGCCATCACAGCCATTTCCTACATTTTTGGCGTGCCTTTGGGTGTGTTTTTGGTCTTGACCGACAAAAATGGCATTCACCCAATGGGTCCGACCAACTGGCTCATCGGCGGCATTGTCAACATTTTGCGTTCTGTGCCTTTCCTTATTTTGATGATTACCATCCAACCACTCACCCGCATGATTGTAGGCACCACCATTGGTACCTCGGCAGCGATTGTGGCTTTGGTGGTATCGGCAGCACCTTTTGTAGCGCGTATGGTGGAGCAATCCCTCCTAGAAATTGACCACGGCGTGATTGAAGCCGCTCAATCCATGGGCGCTTCCAATTTGCAAATCGTCACAAAGGTGCTCCTGCCAGAATCCCTACCATCCTTGATTAATGGCGCCCTTGTAAGCGCCACCACCATTTTGGGTTACTCAGCCATGGCCGGCTTTATCGGCGGCGGTGGCCTAGGCGACATTGCCATTCGTTACGGCTACAACCGTTACGACAGCGGCACCATGCTTATTACTGTTGCTCTTTTGGTCATTATGGTGCAAATCATCCAAAGCGTGGGCTCTCGCCTAGGCAAAAAATTGGACAAGCGCATCAATGACTAACGGATAATAAAACAAAAGGAGAATGAAAAATGAAACACAAAAAACTTATTGCAAGCCTCTTGGCACTCACCCTTTCCACCGGCCTCTTGGCTGGCTGCGGTGGCGGTAGCAAGGAAAGTACCGAAGCAACCTCCGCTCCTGCAAGCGCACAAACCGAAAAGGCCGATGCCGACAAGACCATCACCATCGGTGCATCCCCATCCCCACACGCTGAAATTTTGAACCACTTTGCAGATGCTTTCAAAGCAGAAGGCTACACCCTCAAAGTGGTAGAATTTACCGACTACGTACAACCAAACAAGGCTTTGGATGCTGGTGACCTCGATGCCAACTATTTCCAACACGCACCATACCTCGAAGATTTCTGCGCAGAAAACGGCACCAAGCTTGTAAGCGCTGGCGCCATCCACTACGAACCAATGGGTGTGTTCTCCGAATCCATCACCAGCCTTGATGCCATCCCAGACGGCGCAAAGGTAGCTGTTCCTAACGATGCCACCAACGAAGCACGTGCCCTTCTCTTGCTCCAAGAAAACGGCCTCATCACCCTAAAAGAAGGCGCTGACTTCAAGGCAACCGCTATGGACATTGAAGACAACCCAAAGAACCTCGAATTTGTAGAGCTTGAAGCAGCACAAATTCCACGTTCCCTCCAAGACGTTGACCTCGCTGTTGTAAACGGCAACTACGCCCTCGATGCCGGCCTCAACATTGCCGATGCCCTCGTAATCGAAGCAGACGACAGCCTTGCAGCCAAGACCTACGCAAACATCATCGCTGTACGTGAAGGCGAAGAAGAAAGCGAAAAGACCAAGGTCATCATGAAGATTCTTACCTCTGAAGAAGCAAAGACCTACATCAAGGACAACTTCAAAGGCGCTGTGCTTCCATCTGCAGCAACCGAACCAGCTGCTGAATAAGCACCCAACGGGACGAGCGGGAAATAGCGATTTTGAAAAATACGTATATGCAATAGAATAAGCCTTCCAACTCTGGTGTGCTTCCCGTCAATAGAACAGTGAAATAATATAAGATTTTTATACTGCCAAAGACTCTGCTTTTGGCAGTTTTTCTTTATGCTGCAAGTGCTTGCTGGTGCTTTTCGAATGG
>CAKQDL010000065.1 GCA_934229395.1 uncultured Peptococcaceae bacterium
GCGACGTCTCGCGAGATTTGCGAGGCGTCGCTTCTTTTATTTGGTGGTATCATAAAGACAGGGCTCGTCAATGCCAGAATTTGGCTCAAGGGCAGCGGTCACAGCTTCTTTTAAAACGGTGAGAAAAGCGCGGTCGGCAGCGGTAGGTTTGTACTTGGTGCTTTCAATAACGCCAATGTGGGTTTTGGCGTCAAAGTTGGAAATAGGCAAGGCGCGAATAAGACCGACTTTTATATAGACATCGTCACAGGTCATAAAGCGATGGTAGAAGGCCACATAGTTGTCGATAGTGATCATCTTTTTGATGGATTCAAGCTCGTCGGTGCGCAGGACAATGTTTGGCGTCATACCTTTAAAGAAATCGGTGACGCCGCCGTTGTTTTTGATAAATTCCTGGCGGTAGGCAATGTAAGGCTGTTGCATGGCTTCTTCAATGGTAATCGAATCGGCATCCCAATAAGGAGAGTGGGGGCCAACATAGACAACATACTCATCATCAAAGAGGGGCGTGTAAATGATTTCAGAACTATGATTGTCATCAGAGGCAAAGATGATGCCTAGGGAACAAAGGCCAGAGAGAACTTGATGGTAGATTTCGTGCGACTCTGCGCAATGGATGGAGATGTTGAGCGGGAGCGCTTGCTCCTTGGCTGCCTTTACAGCAAGCGGCAAAAAAAGGTCACACATACAAGGAATGGTAGCAAGCTGCACAACGCCGTGCGTTGAATGAGAATAGGCAACACTTTCTATATCGTTAACGAGGGTAAACATATCTTGGATTTTGTCTAGAATGATTTTTCCGGTTTCTGTCGGTGATACGCCACGGCTGTTTCTGTTGAGAAGTGTGACATTAAGCTCTCGTTCTAATTTGGTAATGGAGGAGCTAAAGGTTGGTTGCGAGATAAAGTTTTTTTCAGCAGCTACAGAAATAGAGCCATACTTACAGGCTTCTTGAAAATAACGCAATTGATCAAGTTTCATAGCGATTCCTTTCTTTTCATAGTAGACATTTATAATAGTATAGCATAAATGCAAGAGATGCTAAAGATTTTCGTATATCCCATATCTTTTTTTGCTAATTTCTATAAACTCCTCCTATAGATATAATAAGGATGAAATAATTTTTCTGTTAAATCTAACAAAAGGGAGAAAAAATTCATGTCAACTGAGACAAAAACAATGACAAAATCCGAGTTGGTCAAGTGGCTTATCACCATTGGCGTGCCTTTGATTTTGTACCTCATTCCGGAAAACGGAGCGTACAACCACAATATGAAGTTCTTCTTGATGGTGACCCTCTGCGGGATTTTGATGATTGCCTTTGAACTCGTACACCTCATGGCTGTTTCCATGCTGTTCCCAATCGGCTACCTGGTAACAGGATTGGTACCTATGGAAGTGGCTTACTCTGCTTGGCTGCAAACAATGCCACTCGTTGTTGTTGGTGGTTATATGATTGCTAACGTGTTGGGTCGTATCGGGCTCCTTAAGCGTATGGCTTTCTGGTGCTTTATCAAGGTGCGCGGTAGCTATTACGGTCTTTTGTATTCCATTCTTTTTGTAGGTATCATTCTTAACACCGTAACTGGTGGCAACGCTTGGGTTATGATGGCTGCCTTCACCTTTGGTCTTTGCCAAGCCTTCGAACTCGGCAAATCCATTGACTCTGCAATTATCATGCTCGTTGGTGCGCTTTCTGCTGGTGCTTCCTGTGTGTTCATCTACACCCCATACTTCATGGGTCTTCTTTACAACGGTGCCAATTCCACCCTTCCTGAAGGTGCAGCACCTTACAGTGCTAGCTGGGTAGAATTCTTCATCCAAATGCTTCCTTATGCACTCTTCGTGCTTGCCTTCGTTTGGGTATTACCTAAAATCTTTAAGCCAACCAAAACCCTTCCTAGCTTAGAGTACTATAAGGCCGAATACGAAAAGCTCGGCAAGATGAGCCGCGACGAAAAAATCGGTGCTGGCATGATGGTTGTTCTTATTGTGTTCATGATGACTGGCCAATGGCACGGTATCGCTCTTGACTGGGCATTTATCGTTATTCCTTGGTTCATGTATTTCCCCGGCATCAAGATTGCTAACGATGAAGACGTTAAAAACGTTGACTTCTCCATGGTATTCTTCTGCATCGCCTGCCTCTCCATTGGTATTGCTTCTGGCTACCTCGGCATTGGCGAACAAGTAGCAAACCTCTTGGTACCAATCCTCAAACCACTTTCTAGCAATGTTGTTATGGTTGCTATCTACGCAGTAGCAGTAGTATTAAACTTCTTGCTTACCCCATTTGCAATCTTGGCTGGTTTCTCCGAACCAATCGCACAAGTTGCTGCTGGTTTGGGCCTCAACCCAGTAGGCGCTCTTTATAGCCTCTATATTGGTTGCGACCAAGTGCTCATGCCTTATGAATACCTCACCTACCTCATTTTCTATGCCTTTGGTCTTATCAAGCTCAAAGACTTTATGAAGATTTTGGGTCTCAAGATGGCCTTGGCTACTGTACTCATTGCTGCGGTTATGGTGCCATGGTGGCATTTCGTGGGTGTTCTCTAAGCCATCAAAAATAAGTATACGCCTTATAGAAAACTGACTCTTTTCTAAGGCTGAAAAATCGCCTACTATAAAACTATCAAATAATTCTTATTAAAGGAGCGTTTATTATGTCAAGACAAGCAATGACAAAGAAACTCATGGTGCTCGGCATCGATGGTATGGATGCACGTATCACCAAGCATTTACTCGACGAAGGCAAAATGCCTAACCTCGCTAAATTCGTAAAAGCTGGTTCTGCTCGCGAAGACCTTAAGCTTTTGGGTGCTATCCCAACCATCACTCCTCCATGTTGGACCACCTTGGCTACCGGTGCTTATCCTGGTACCCACGGTATCACCTGCTACTGGCGTCAATCTCCAGATAGCCTTGATGCTGTTGTTTACAACATGGATTCCCGTAACTGCGAAGCAGAACAAATGTGGAACGTTACCACCGAAGCAGGTCTCAAGACCATGGTATGGCACTGGCCTGGTTCTTCTTGGCCACCATCCTCCCAAAGCCCACTTCTTGAAGTTGTTGACGGTACCCAACCAGGTTCTGTAAACATGGGCGTGGCTCAAATGGACTGGGAAAAAATCATCGTTGCTACTCCAGACATTGAAGAACTCAAGTATGCACCACGCGTAGAAAAAGCTGCTGGCGTAGGCTGCATCATGACCGATATTGACGACATGGTTGTTGGCGACAACGACGACGAAATGATGGAACTCTGGTGGGGCGACGAAGCTCGTAAGGGCGGTGAAATCCGCACCCCAATCATGACCTTCGAAGACACCGAAATGATGATTGGCGCAAAGGTTGCTTACGACATCGTAAACTCCCCACTTAAGGACGCTACTGGTTGGGCAAACGCTCCAGAAGGCGCTAAAGAATTTACCATTCTTACCTCTGGCGGTTACACCCGTCGTCCAGCCCTTATTCTCAAGAATGAAGAAGGCAAGTACGACCGCGTAGCTGTTTACAAGAACAAAAAAGCAGAAGAACCACTCGTTGTTGTAAAGAATGGCGAAATGATTACCGGTATCATCGACGACGTTACCAAGAAAGAAGAAACCAAGCCAAGCTGCCGTAGCTACAAGGTGCTTGAACTTGCTGAAGACGGTTCCATGGTACGTATGTGGATTTCCAACGCTTTGGATACCACCAACGACATGCTCTGGCACCCAACTACTATTTACCCAGAAATTACCAAGGCTTGTGGCCCAGTACCACCAGTAAGCCTTATCGGTGGGGAAGAAGCAGACCTCGTTCGCGACGTCTTCATTCCATCTTGGGATCTTTACTGCCAATGGCAAGCAGATTGCTTGAACTACCTTGCTGACAAGGGCGACTACGATGTAATCTTCTCCCACCTTCACAACGTAGACTGCGCTGGTCACCAACTCTGGCACATGGGTAAAACCCTTGAACCATGGGCACACACCGATGAAAAAGAATACCAAGAATTCATCGTTGACACCTATCGTCAAACCGACGATTACCTCGGCCGTTTCCTCCATTACCTTGATGAAGAATGGACCATTCTCATTGTCAGCGACCACGGCCTCATCGTTGGTGAAGAAGTTCCTCCAATGATTGGCGAATACGGTGGTCTCAATGTTCCAATTATGGAAGAATTGGGTTATACTGTAATGGTGAAAGACGAAAACGGCAACTCCACTGGCGATGTGGATTGGGAAAAGACCCGTGCTGTCCAAATTCGTTCCAACTACATCTACATTAACCTCAAGGGCCGCGACGCTCATGGTATTGTAGACCCAGCTGACAAGTACGCTTTAGAAGAACAAATCATCAACGATTTGTACAACTATCGTGACCCTGCAACTGGCCGTCGTGTCGTAGGTATCTGCTTGCGCAACAAGGATGGCGTTCTCATTGGTGTTAATGGCCCACAATGCGGCGATATCTTCTTCTCCGTTGAAGAAGGCTTCAACCGTCTCCATGGCGACAGCCTTTCCACCTCTGAAGGTTACTTCAACACTTCCGTATCTCCACTCTTCGTGGCAGCTGGTCCTGGTGTGAAAGAAAACTTCACCACCCCACGTACCATCCGCCAAGTTGACGTAACCCCAACCATCGCATCCCTCTTGGGTGTTCGTTTCCCTGCACAATGCGAAGGCGCACCAGTATACCAAATCTTCTCTGAAGAACTTTAATAGATAGCAAAATTATTTGGAGCTGTTGACCTTGTCAGCAGCTCCTTTTTTTAGAAAGGAGCCTATAATGGATCATCGTTTGCAGCGTGCTACCAAGATGAAGCGCGCCCTAGACGCGGCATTTTTTAAAAAAGGTCTCGCCATTGCCATTATGAGCGGCATTTGCTATGGCTTGTTTACAGCATTTTTAAACTATGGGATGGCTCGTGGTGTGTGGACAGGGTGGCAAAGTGGCGAAAATGGTATGAGCCCCTTTGTGGTAACCTACATTATAGGCGCCTTGGGCAGCAGCATGATGTACACGGCGAGCGCTCTTTGGAGCTTGGGCCTAAGTGGCATCAAGGGGGCGCTGGGCGATTTCTTTCGCTCGCTCAACACCAAGCCAGGACGCATGATTATGCTCGCTGCTCTTATGGGTGGCCCTGTTGCAGGGACCGCCTACGTTATCGCTTTGCAAAAGGCGGGCAGCATTGTTATTCCAATTTCTGCTCTTTCAACAGCCATTGGGGCCATTTTGGGCCGCGTTCTCTACAAACAGGTCTTAAACGCAAGAATGATGGTTGGTATTGTCGTTTGTTTTATAGCGAGCATGATGATTGCCGGCACAAGCCTTACAGGCGAGGTGCAAGATGGCATGATGGTTGGTGTTCTTATGGCCTTTGTAGCAGCCTTTGGCTGGGGCATGGAAGGCGTGATTGCTGGCTACAGCACAGCCATGCTTGATTCACAGGTCGGTATCACCATTCGCCAATGCGTATCGGCTGTGGCCAATGTGTGCATCCTATTGCCCGCGCTGTCCGTAATGTCTGGCGAAGGCGTGACCTATGCGTGGCAATTAATGGGCAGTGCCATAACAGATACAAGCTCTGTGCTCTGCTTTGTGCTTAGTGGCTTTTTTGCCATGTATTCCTATAGCCTGTGGTACAAGGGCAACAGCATGTGCGGTGCAGCACTAGGTATGGCGGCAAGTGGTGCCTATTCCTTTTGGGGACCTTTCTTCTGCTGGCTCATTATTGGTGTTGTAGGCGGCCAAGACGGCTGGGCCATTGCACCGATTGGTTGGGTCAGTGCCATTGTTATGGTTGTCGGAATTGTGATTATTGCCATGGATCCACGCGATCTTCTAAAAAAGCGAGGTGCCTAATGCTACCCTTAAACCTAGCCATCCTTGAATACTACACCACCGTTGAAAGAGCCTGTGCCGATGATGTGATTGCAGCGCTCAAAGGAACCTACGGCCATTTTAAAGGCCTACGAAAGAAAAACGTGCTGGAAGCACTGATGACAGCCGAAAAAAATGACCTTTTGGTGGTGGCCGATCTCCTTCTGGATGAAAAAGACGAACTCGTCATTTATTACAAAACCACACCAGAAAGCCGCGACACCATTCTAAGCTATTTAAAATAAAAGAAGGGGCAGTCGGGAAATAGCGAAATCGCCCTTTTTTGGCATCAAAAAAGAACCTTCGCGCAGGAACAGGGAT
>CAKQDL010000066.1 GCA_934229395.1 uncultured Peptococcaceae bacterium
GCTTGCAACGCAAGCTAGGTGTATTAACGCCATTCGAAAAGCACCAGCAAGCACTTGCAGCATAAAGAAAAACTGCCCAAAGCAGAGCCTTTGGCAGCATAAAAATTTTATATTATTTCACTGTTCTATTGACGGGAAGCACACCATGCGTTTGACGAGGGTGGGCTGCTTTTTTATACGCTTTTTGCAAAATGATAGTAGGTGCGGCCGTCTTTTTGGAAGGTTAGGGTGTGGACCTTGAAGACGGTGTCGAGGAGGCCTGTGCGTATGACGTCCTCGGGGCTGCCTTGGGTTTGGATGCGACCCTTTTTCATCAGCAAAATGGTATCGGAGTATTCTAGGGCCAGCTCTAGGTCGTGGAGGACCATGATGATGGTTTTGCCCTTTTGGTTGAGCTGTTTGACGAGGTCCATGATGTCGTAACGGATGGAGACGTCGAGGTAGGTGGTGGGCTCATCTAGGAGGATGAGGGGTGTGTCTTGGGCTAAGGCCATGGCGATGTAGGCGCGCTGACGCTGGCCGCCAGAAAGGCTTGTGAGGCGGCGGGTGCGAAACTCTTGGGCGTGAACCTGGCTAAGGGCGCTATCTACCAATGCGCGGTCGGCGGCTGTGGGGCTTTGGCCAAATTTTAGGTGCGGATAGCGGCCATAGGCCACAAGCTCTTCGACGGGGATGTCGGGCAGCTGATGGGTTTGTGCCAAAAGCGCCATTTTTTTTGCGCGGGCCTTGGTTTTTATAGATGCTGCGTTTTCGCCATCTAGAAAAATCTCGCCGCTAGTGGGCGTGAGAAGGCCGTTAATGAGCTTAAGCAGGGTGCTTTTGCCGCAGCCGTTGGGGCCTAGTATGGTGGTAACGTGGCCTTTTTCAAAATGGGCGCTGACGTTTTCAACAGCCACGCCTTGGCCCTTGTAGGCGTAGGAAATATTTTGCAGCTTAATCATGGCGTCCTCCTCTGGAGCGCAATACAAGATAAATAAAGAAGGGACCGCCAATAAAGGAGAGCACAATCCCTACCGGAAGTTCATACGGCGCAAAGACAACGCGCGCGAGGGTGTCGCAAAGGGCCACAAAAGCGGCGCCGCCAAAGGCCGAGGCTGGCACGAGGTAGACGTTGTTGTTGCCCATTAAAAAGCGGATACAATGGGGCACCACCAGGCCTACAAAGCCTAGGAGGCCGGCGTAGCTTACGGCAGCACCAGCCAAGATGGCGGCAGTTACAACGAGCAAAAAGCGCACCGTGTTCACGTTCATCCCCAAGGAGCGCGCGCTCGTTTCGCCCATGGCGACAATGTTTAAATCGCGGCGCAGGAGCATGGCGAGGACCATCCCCACGGCAATATAAATGGCTGGAAATTTGAGCACACTCATGGTGACGGCGGAAAGGCCGCCAACCAAGAAGGTGGAGGCGCCAATGTAGGCATCGGGATAGAGAATCATGATGCAGTTCATGCCGGCACCCAAAATGCTGCTCATGGCAATACCGGTGAGCACCAAGGAAATGCGCGACACCCCGCCAGCCATGGACAAAAAGAAGATAAAGAGGGCTGTAAGGAGCGCGCCCAAAAAGGCGGCGAAAGGCATGAGGGCATCCATCCCTGGCAAAAGGGCGGAGCACAGAAGTACAAAAAGGCCGGCGCCTGTGTTGACGCCTATGATGTTTGGACTGGCCAGTGGGTTTTGCAGCACGGCTTGCAAAATGGCGCCAGAAACGCCCAAGGCACTCCCTGCCAAAAGTGCCCCGAGCACACGCGGCAGGCGAATATGCATGACAATGCGGAAAACGCTTGCTGCGGTGTCGCCACTTGCCCATGCTTTATAAAAAGAGGCTAGGGACAGCGAGGTAGAGCCCCAGCATATCCCTAGCACAGCAGATACAAGCATCAGCACAATGCTAGCTAGTAGCACCAACTGGCACTTTCTTTGATTACTCACCGAGTTCCTCAGTGAGATAGGTGTAGCTTTCGGCCCATCTTGCGTTTGGCTTGTAGAGGAACTTATCCTTTGGCAGGAGGATGTAGTGACCGTTTTCTACGGCGGTGAGGGTGGACCAAGCTGGGTTGGATTCAAGGTTTTCCTTGAGGGCTGCTTCTGCAGCGGCATCGTCGTTGCCCATTGGGATAACGAGGATGTAGTCTGGATCGGCTTCGATGATGTTTTCTACGCTAAAGTCCTTGAGAAGGCTTGGGTTGTCATCGAGGATGTTGTGATAGCCCAAGTCTGCGAGCATTTTGCCGGTCATGGAATCGGAGGTTTGTGGACGGATGCCGCCAGAATAGGTAATCATAAGGAGCACGGATGGGTTGTCGGTACGCTTGCCGTCTTTGATGGCTGCATCAATTTTTTCTTGCACAGCAAGGCCGTTGGTTTTGTAGGCTTCGCTGTCGCCGGTGATGTCGGTGCAGGTTTTGAGCATAGCGAGGTAATCTTCAAAATGGGTGACGCTAAAGTAAGCGGCGGTCACGCCAGCATCTGCAAGGGCATCTTTGAGGGCCACGTGGCTGTCGGTACCCTTGGTTTCGGCAGAAAGAAGCACGAGGTCTGGCTCAAGGGCTAGGATTTGTTCGGTGCTTGGGTTTTGGAAGGTGCCCACGCTGCTTACCTTGTCCTTATCAATGAAGTCGCGTTCATCAAAGGCATCATCGGTTACGCCAACGAGGGTGTCACTGCCACCGGCGAGGGTCCAAATTTCAGCAAAGCTGCCCATAAGAGCCACCACGCGTTGTGGATTTTCTACGGTGATTTCTTGGCCCATGGCATCGGTAAAGGTTACAGGGCCGGCTTCTTTGGCTGCGGTTTTTTCGGCCTTGGCGCTGCTTTCTACAGCGGCGCTCGTTTCTGCGCCAGCGCTTTCTTGGCTGGCTGCACCATTTCCGCAACCGGCCAAGATAAGGCTAGCAGTGAGACATAGAGATAAAATAGTTGTGAGTTTTCTTTTCATTATAATCATAATCCCCTTTATTAGATGAGTTTTTTTCCGTAGGCGCAATAGCTGTCTTCGGCTAGGATGTCGCCATCGTGATAATAGGCACTTCTGGCGCGGCAGCCACCGCAGATATCTTTGTAGCCGCATTTGCCGCAGCTGCCTTTGTACGCTTGGCTGCGGAGGGTTTCAAAGAGGGGGCTAGAGGCCCAAATTTCGTCAAATGGTGTGTCGTGCACATCGCCGGCTTCTTCGACCATGTAGGCGCAAGGGCGCACCTTGCCCACAGGGCTCACAATGCAATAGGTGAGGCCAGCAAGGCAGCCGCGGCTGAAGCGAGGGTTGAGCTCTACGCCTACTTGCTTAGCCACGCGGGTAAATTGTGGGGCGCAGGTGGGCTTGATTGGGATGGACACTTCTTTTTGCTTGTTCATAATGTCCACAAGGAGGTTTTCGTAGGCCACGCTTTCTACGGCGGTGTCTTCAATGTAGACGCCGCGGCCCACCGGAATGAGGAAAAAGATATATTCGGCCATGGCGCCCATCTCTTGGGCAAAGTCGATGATATCCAAAATTTCGTCCTTGTTCCAATCCATCACGGTGGTGTGGATTTGGAAAGGCAGGCCCACAGCGCGGCAGTTTTTCATGCCCTCTAGGGTGCGGGCGTAGGCGTTGTCGTCACCGCGGAAACGGTTGTGCTTGGCTTCGTCTAGGCTATCTAAACTGATGCCCATGGCCATGGCGCCGCAGTCCTTGAGCTTTTGCGCCACCTCTAGGGTAATCAGGGTGCCATTGGTGCCAAAAACAGGGCGCAGGCCCTTAGAAGCGGCATAGCTAACCAGCTCATAAATGTCTGGACGCATGAGGGGCTCACCGCCAGAAAAAATCATCATCTTAAATCCGGCGCGAGCAATCTCGTCAATGAGCTTCTTGCCTTCGGCAGTCGTGAGCTCGCGCTCCTTTTGGCCGCCAGCGTCTTGGTAGCAATGACTACATTTTAAATTACATTGGTTGGTGGTCATCCACGATACAATCATTCTCTTCCCCCTGTGTTTGTTGATAATTTTTCACCACGTCTTGCAAAAAAGCGTTGACCTCGTAGCGCAATTCGTGGAAGGAATCGTAGACGCTGCTTTTTTCGGCAGAGTCAAAAATCACAAAATCGTGATGGTTGGTTTTGTGCGATACCTTCCCCACTTCCTCTTCCATGGCCAAATAACGGCGGGCGATGTCGTGGGATTTTTCGCTATCCAGCGGCTCACGGGTTTGCAAAAGGCGAATCGCGTCGGCAATGAGCTTGTGCCATTGGGCCACGTTTTTCTTCTTTTGAGCCTCGCTTTCAGCGTCGTGTTTCTTTTTGCTTTCGTTTTCGCGGTAGGCGTTTTCTTCAAAGGTGCAGTTGAGCTGCCACAAATATTTGCCCTCGTCTTGAAACCGTTCAATGACGTGGGCATTGTGTTGCCAATCGACCTCTTCGTCGGTGCGCAGGGTTTCGCGCAAGTTTTTAAGGGTGGCAAAACGCTTCATGAGGGCCGACATTTCTTTTTCCACATCGGCAATTTTGTCCTCTAGGAGGGTGTTGACCTCGTCCTTTTGGTCGTAGCCCTCGAGATTTTCGCGAATCTCTGTGAGGGAGAGGCCCATAAACTTGAAGCAGAGAATCTTATAAAGAAGCTTCTCGTCCTTTTCTGTATACAAGCGTTGGTTGCGGCTGCCCTTAGCCGAGGGCTTTAAGAGGTTGGATTGATCGTAATATTGAATGGTGCGCACCGTCACCCCAACCTTTTCTGCCAGCTCTCCAACAGTCATATATACGTCCTGCTCTTCCATCACAAAAGCCACCTTTCTTTCTACTACGGTTACTAATCATACGTTATAACGTTACGTCACTGTCAATACGATAATACGAAAAAAACCATCATGCAATGAACATTTTGCATGATGGTTCATTTTTTTATTTGGCGCGTTTTTTGCGCAAGCCTAGGGCGGTTAAAACAAGCAAGATTCACACCTGTTGGTTTAACCCTCCACAAGAAGGCGCAAGTTCTCATAGAGATCGCCCCACGCAAAGAGGCTCTGCTCCTCTACTGTATCGGGTACGGCGAAGGGCTTCATATTCATGGCGATGTAGGTGGCATCTGGATTTTGCACCACGCGGCGCCAGAAGGGATATTTGATGATGGCTGGGGTATTGTAACCCACGCCGAGCTCCAAATACACCACCGCACCCTCATTGTAGCGCGCCAAAAAATTCTCGTAGCGCACCCGCGCCCTATGCCAGCCACTATCCTCCACAAAAGAGGCGTCGCAGCGCAAATTGGTGGTCATAGGCGCCCCACAGCGTGGGCAATAAGGGATGAGCTCACTTGGCACACGCATATCTTCTTGGCGTGCCACCATATCGCGCACCATGGCCTCGTTGTCGTAGGTTTCGGCATGGCAGGCGCGCGAGCACTGGAGAAGGCCGAAGTCGCCTTGGGTGTAAAAAAGACGCGTCTTGTCAAAGCCATGCAGCTGAAATTGATGGTCCACGTTGGTCGTGAGCACAAAATAGTCCTTCTCGGCCAAGAGGGCGCGCAAGAGGTCGTACGCCTCATTGGTTTGGGCGTCGTAGCGGTTGAGCAAAATGCTGCGGCTCCACCACGCCCAAAACTCCTCTAAGGTGTCAAAGGGATAAAAGCCCCCCGAATAAATGTCTTTGATGCCGTAGCGCTCGCGAAAATCCGCAAAATAATCCTCAAAGCGCGCCCCCTCAAAGCTCAGCCCCGCCGCCGTAGAAAGCCCAGCACCAGCGCCCACCACCACAGCCTCAGCACTAGAGAGCACCGCGCGTATCTTTTGAATGTCCATACCAAGACCTCCTCTGTTTGTTTAACTATAGCTTACCACCCTTCGCCCCACAAAGATAGCAGGCACTTTTTTGTGCCTAGGTTTTGTGGTGCGAAGTTGAAAGGAACTGAAAACGCAGTGCGCCAACGCGCCATTTTTATCCGCTTGATATCCGTGGTGTCAAGCCGGATGATATACCCGTCTATCGCCATCTTCCGCAGATACGCACCGTACCGCCGTGTGGGGAACTGCGCCATCTTCCCATCAATGAGCCGCTTTTCTTCCTCTGTCACATAGAGTTTCATCTGAATGTTCCGCTTTCGGTTCGCCATGGGCAGCCTCCGTTTCTCATAAGGGTCTGGGGTCTCGCCTGTCGGCTCGGTCAGCGCTTCAAAGCGTTTCACGCTTTGAGGTCTCCACCGGAGACCCGCGCCCCAGCAAGCA
>CAKQDL010000067.1 GCA_934229395.1 uncultured Peptococcaceae bacterium
ATCTGCTACCAACTCCAAGCTGCGGCATAAAAAATAGAGAAGCGACGAGCACTTCTCTATTATGGTCTAACTATTTGGGGTCACTACAATGACAAGGTGTATTTCTTGCACCTTAAAACATATGCACCAAACAAAAAAAGCCTTCACACAAGAACCAGGGATGTATCTCAATCCCTGTTCCTGCGCGAAGGTTCTTTTTTTGATGCTCAAAAAGGGCGATTTCGCTATTTCCCGACTGCCCCTGATTTTTTACTTAGCGGTTGATGTATACGGTTCTTGTTGCGTTGTCCCATTCTACGCTGCAGCCGATAGCTTCGGAGATGACACGGGTTGGTACCATGGTGCGACCGCTTAGGAGCATTGGTGGCACGTCGATGGTTTTGGTGTTTTCTTGCATGAAGTTCTTGGTTGCTTGGGATGTTGGGTTTTGTTCGTAGCGGGACCATTCGTTAAAGTCTGCTGCGAAGAGGGTTGGTTGATCAACAATCAAGCCCATAACGGTGTTGGTTTGTGGGTCGTAGCCGGTGATGGAGTTGTATTCGTTAATCCATTCTACATCACAGCCGAGGGCTTCGAAGATTGGACGAAGTGGCACCATGGTGCGGCCGTTGTAAATAACGGCGCTTTGGTCGCTTTGCAGGGCTTGGCCATTTACGACGACGTTAACGTCTGCTGCTTGGGCGCTTTGTGGCGCTACGCTTAGACCCATTGGAACCAATAATACGAGAGCAAGCACGAGGCTTACGATTTTTTTCTTAAGTGACAAGGATGTCATCTCCTTTTTACATTTAGTCTACGCTATCATTATAAAGAAGTGCATAGCAGAAAAAAAGGAGGTAGAAGTTACATTTTATAGAACAAAAAGCGAACAAAAACCTACAAGAGGCTGGCGAGGGTTTCGAGGGCTTGGGGCAGGGCGTCCATGTTGATGTTGGCGAAGCTTAGGATGATGGTGTGCTCGCGGATGTTTTGGCTGCCTATGTAATAGCTCGAGAGGGTGGCGGCGCTGATACCGGCCTGGGCAAGATCACGCCTTAGGGTTTCGTCGCTTTTTTTGGTGTCTAAGGTGAGCAAAAAGTGGAGGCCGCTGTCGTCGTCGGTGATGGTGGCGTGGGGCGCAAGGGAAGAGGCTTTGATGAGCTCTATCACCTGGGCGTGCTTGCGGGCGTAGGCCAGGCGCATACGGTTGATGTGCTTTTCAAAATAGCCTTCTTGGATAAAGCGCGCGAGGGTGTACTGCTCAAAATTGGAAACGGTGCAGGAATAAAAGGACAGGCTTTGATAAAATCTGTTGGCCAATTCTGGCGGCAGCACCATGTAGCTGATGCGGATGGTGGAGGAGAGCGACTTGGTGAAGGTGTTGAGATACACCACCTTGCCGCTCACGTCCAGCCCCTGCAAGGTAGGGATGGGCTTGCCGTGGAGGCGAAATTCGCTGTCGTAATCGTCTTCGATGATGTAGCGGTCGTCGTCCTCGCTGGCCCACGCGAGAAGCTCATAGCGACGGCTCACTGGCATGGTGGTGCCTGTTGGAAATTGGTGGGTGGGGCCCACATGGGCAATTTGCGCCCCACTTTGGGTGAGGGAGGCAATGTTCACGCCGTAATCGTCCATATCGGCATAATGGCAGGCCACGCCTTGGGCCTGGTAAATTTGTGCCACCTTGGGATAGCCTGGATTTTCTACGCAGTAAATTTTGTCGCGGCCAAAAAGCTGAATCAAGAGGCCGTAGAGGTATTCGGTACCGGCGCCAATGATGATTTGCTCCGGCGCCACCTCGAGCCCACGAAAGGCGCGCAAATGGCCGCTGATGGCCTCACGCAGGGCCATGACGCCGCCGGATGGAGATTTTTCCATAAGGGCTTGGGAATTTTCGTTGATGGTATCGCGCAAAAGCTTCTTCCAGGTGGCAAAGGGGAAGGAGGCTGGATCGGTTTGGTTGTGAGAAAAATCCATCGCAAAGGACGGACGCTTTTGCGGCATCACAATATCGGCCACCATGTGCTGGTTGTTGGCAGAGGCAATGCCCTTGATGCGCGCCACAAAATAGCCGCGCTTGGGCAGGGAATACACATAGCCCTCGCTGATCAGCTGGGCGTAGGCGCTTTCGACGGTGATGGTCGAAAGGCCAAGGTGCTTGGCCAAAACGCGCTTGCTTGGGAGCTTTTCGCCAGGGGCGAGCTTGCCAGCTTTGATGTCGTCGCGGATGAATGTATATAAATGTTCGTAAAGGCTGCCCTTTGGGACCTTGGCGAAATCGTAGGTTAACACAATATGCCTCCAAACTGACCATGAAAAAACGCATGGTTCTGCAAAAAATGATATGGCAACATCATAACACAGGAAAAGACGCTCAACAAGGTATTTTCCGCTTGACGTAGGGCTTTTTAGAGGGTACTCTTAGATGTATTGAGAAGCTAGAAGAGGTGGTTCGTTTGAAAGAATGGATGAAGTATGTCATCATAGGTGTTTGCTTTTTTACAGGGATTGGCCTTGGCCTTTCGGGGATGGCCGTGGTTGCCATGGGCGATAAGGCACAGTCTGAGGAAAACAAGGTAGAACCCGTGAAGGTGGCGCTTTTGGGTGATTCCATCACCGCTGGCTATGGTGGCAATCCCTATGATGAAACCATGCAAGAGAAGCTGGGCGTTGGCTACAAGGTGCTCAACTTTGGCGAAAGTGGCGCCAGTGCATCCTCGTGGGGCGCTCTGCCTTATACCGATACGCCATCCTACGATGCCCTGCGCGAGGAACACGCCGACATCATCATGATTCAGCTGGGCACCAACGACACAGCCTGCTGGCTCGATGACAGCTCCTTTAAGCAATCCTATACCAAGCTTATGCAAAACTGCAAGGATACAGGCGCGCGTGTGATTTTGGTCACACCACCCAAAGCTTACGATGTATCCGGCGATTATGGCGTGGTGGGTGAACGGCTAGAGCTCATTGCCTACACCATCCAAAAGCTCGCCGAGGACAACGGCATGACCGTCGTCGATCTCTACAGCGCCAGCGATGAAAGCTGGCTAGCCAGCGACGGCGTCCACCTAAACAGTTACGGCGCCCAAAGGGTAGGCGAGCTCATGGCCGAAGGCGTGACAAAATAATAAAAAAGCGCTCGCATTTGCTAACGCCTGATAAGGAAGTATTTTAGAAAACAATAAATGTACTGAATTAGCGGGCATTGCAAAGGCAGCCGTGAAAGACGAATACCGAGAAGAACCGTGAAAAGTTTTTCTCGGTATTTTTCTATGCTTTTTATCCGCACATTCGACTTATTTTACGCTAATCTGCTGACCTCTTGCAAGCTGAACAGTTGCCTTGCTGATGTTGACGAGCAGGCAGGCGATATGTTTTCTCGGCTGGTAAAGGAACTTGTCGAAAAGGAAAATGTAACAGAAAAACTCAAAGAAGAAAACGCAATGCTGTGGGTACAGAGAATGAATAGTCTCCGTAATCGTGCTGCGGAAATTGTAAATGCAGATTTAATCTACACATAAGGCAAAGGGGCAGGGAGAAATCTCTGCCGCCTATTGACTTTTACAGCTATTTTAATCATAATTAAAACAGGCGTTACAAAACAAGCGTCATCGTTAAAGAAAAGAAGGATAATTATGCCACCGAAAGCAAAATTTTCAAAAGAAGAAATTACAGAAGCTGCCGTAAATATTGTAAAATCTGAAGGATTACAAGCATTAACAGCCAGAGCATTGGGAGCAAAGCTCGGCACATCTTCAAGTCCTATTTTTACGGTATTTCAAAATATGGACGAGGTGCAACAAGAAGTTTTGAAATCTGCAAATCAGCTTTATCAAAACTATCTTGAAATAGATATGAAAAGCAAAAAATATCCGCCTTATAAGTCAAGCGGAATGGCTTACATTCGTTTTGCAAAAGAAGAAAAGGAACTTTTTAAATTGCTTTTTATGCGAGACCGCAGCCAAGAGAAGCTAGGCGAAAACAAAGAAGAAATAAGACCTTTGATTGAGTTAATAAAACAAAATCTAAATATCAATGAAAATGAAGCCTACTTGTTTCATATGGAAATGTGGATTTATGTTCACGGTATTGCAACAATGGCAGCAACATCCTACTTAAATTGGGATATAGAATTTATAAACAAAACATTGACAGATGTTTATACTGGATTAAAGCACTGCTATACAGGAGAAAATTAAATGAGCAATATTATTCAAATCAATCATCTCAATAAAAGCTTTGGTGAAGTTAAAGCCGTTCAAGATTTGAGCTTTCGTGTGAAGGAGGGAGAGCTATTTGCCTTTTTAGGTATCAATGGTGCAGGAAAATCTACCACAATCAATATAATGTGCGGACAACTGTCTAAAGATAGCGGTAGCGTTTTGATTGATGGTTACGATTTAGACAAGGATATCGATGCTGTTAAGAGTGAACTCGGCGTTGTTTTTCAATCTTCTGCACTTGATTCTGCCCTTTCGGTTTATGATAATTTAGAAAGTCGTGCTGCTTTGTACGGCATTATAGGGGTAGAGTTTAAGGAAAGACTGGCAGAGCTTGCAAAAATACTTGATTTTGAGGATTTATTGAAACGCACAGTTGGTAAATTATCGGGAGGACAACGCAGAAGAATTGATATTGCAAGGGCATTGTTTCATAAGCCTAAAATTCTTATTCTTGATGAACCGACAACAGGGCTTGACCCTCAAACCCGCAAAAATCTTTGGAATGTCATATCCAACTTTCGTAAAAATGAAAATATGACTGTATTCCTAACTACGCACTATATGGAAGAAGCCGCAGAAGCCGATTATGTTGTAATTATTGACAGCGGTAAAATATCCGCCGAAGGCACTCCACTTGAACTCAAAAATACTTATACTGGAGATTACATCACAATCTACGGTGCAAGCGAAGATACCATTAGGGCACTTGATATAGAATATGAGCAGATTAGGAACGGATATCGTCTTTCGGTTCCAAATACAAAGGCAGCAACTGATCTGATTATTGGTAATCCTCAGTTGTTTAACGATTACGAAATAACAAAAGGAAAAATGGACGATGTTTTCCTTGCAGTTACAGGAAAAACATTGGTAGGAGGTGCGGAAAAATGAGCACATTGTTCAGACTTATTAAAAGAAATATAAAACTGTTTTTTAAAGATAAAGGAATGTTTTTTACCTCTTTGATAACACCTGCGATTTTGCTCGTTCTCTATGCAACCTTTCTCGGAAATGTGTACCGTGATAGTTTTACAGCTAATTTACCAGATGTATTTGAACTTTCTGAAAATATAACAGAAGGACTTGTAGGCGGTCAGCTTATATCCTCTATTCTTGCGGTTTCGTGTGTGACTGTAGCTTTTTGTTCAAATTTTTTAATGGTACAAGATAAAGTAACTGGGGCGATAAAGGATTTAAGAATATCGCCTGTAAAATCCGCCACACTTTCGCTGAGCTATTATATAGCGACATTGATTTCAACGCTTATAATTTGCTTTGTTGCAACTGGTATCTGTCTTGCTTATGTGGCTTTTGTTGGTTGGTATATGTCTCTTGCAGATGTACTCTTTTTGTTTCTTGATATTTTCCTCCTTGTTTTGTTTGGAACAGCACTATCTTCAATTGTTAACTTTTTCTTATCAACACAAGGACAAATTTCAGCGGTAGGCACAATTATCAGTGCAGGATATGGTTTCATTTGTGGCGCATATATGCCTATTTCATCTTTTAATGAAGGACTACAAAAGATAATTTCTTTTTTGCCCGGCACTTATGGTACATCACTTATTCGAAATCACACAATGCAAGGTGCTTTTGCTGAAATGCAAAATCAGGGTGTTCCAACAAGTGTTATTGAGGGAATAAAAGATTCACTTGATTGCAATCTCTATTTTTCGGGAGAACAGGTAAGCATTTCAACGATGTATATGATACTTGGCGTTACTGTTGTTGTATTGATTGGAGTTTATATTTTGCTAAACAAATTCAACAAGCGTAAAGGTTAAAATGAGTCAAGTCCAAATTAGTGTGTAAAATACCTTTAGGTATTAATCGTGCGTGTCATCCGCTCTAGAACTCAAGCCGCTAAAAAGGCAGTTTGTTCTAAGGCGATTCGGTGAAATGTTGCAAGTACATCTGTTGAC
>CAKQDL010000068.1 GCA_934229395.1 uncultured Peptococcaceae bacterium
GCGGTACCTACATTGTACCATGAACTATTCAATAAGGAATTCTCATTTTGACTTGTACTATTTATATTCTAGCACCAGACAGCTTTTTAGATGCAGTGTATTCAAATGCATAAAATAGTGTGGCTTGATTTTTTACTGTTCAACTTGGACTTGCAATTTATGGAAAAATAAGGGAGAGAGATTCGTGCGAATCTCTCCCTTATTTATTTGAGGTTGTCTATTTTCCGACAGCCCCGTTTTATCATTCACCTCAATAGTTTCTGCTCCATTTCTCCATAAACGCTATTGCTTCACGAAGCATGCCATCTGTTACAACATGACCTGTTTCTGGGAAAATAAGCTGCTTCGCGTTGGGATTCGTACAACGCTTTAGAAATTCTTCATTCATTTGTAATGGCATTGTGTTATCAAGCGCACCATTGGTCAAAAGAGCTGGTGTTGATATGTGGTTCACGCTCCAATTTTCTGGTGAGAACGAAGGTTTTTCTCTTTTGGCTTCATCCACCTTTAAAAACTTTTCTGTATCTTCCTTGTAGACGCCGTTTAATAGTTCTATCGGTTCGGACCATTTGGCACTGCTATTCATTGCAACAACACCTTGTACAGAAGGTTCGCCCGCCAGCCCTAGCGCAATCATGCCACCTAAGGAGTGTCCTATAATAAAATGAAGCATTTCATCGACCATTATATTTTCAAGGAGATAACAACCTTCCTTCACACTTTCCTCAAGCACCTCAAAAAAGAGAGGCGCCGATACCGTATCTTCGTAGAGTGCTGTTCCGCGTGTACCATGATGGATAATCTCTGGCACAAAAACACGATAGCCAAAGGCTGCCAACAATCGAGCACGAAAGCACTGCTTCTTAGCATCCGATCCCCAACCATGGTACAAGAGCACCTCAGCCTTAGGCGCAACGCTTGTGTCCTCTACAACAAAATATGGTATATCATTAAACGCATTTTCATTGATATCAATCATTATTCTAGCCCTGGAAAGCCGAGTTGACGCTGCGCTTCCATAAGAACAATGCCAACGCTCGTTGCAAGATTAAAGCAGCGCGCTTCCTCCGAATGAATCATCGGAATGCGACATTGGTTTTCGCCAAAAAGTGCATGTACTTCATCTGGCACCCCAGCATCCTCACGGCCAAATACAATATAATCACCATCGTGAAATTCAAAATTGCTATGTTTTTTGCTTGCATGACTGCTCAATAGCACCATGCGCGCCCCTTGATGTTGTTCCATGAATTCTTCAAAGGAATCGTAGGTTGTAATGTCGGTTTGGTGCCAATAGGTTAAGCCGGCACGCCTTAGCTGTTTTTCATCAATACGAAAACCCATTGGCCCAATGAGATGCAATCGTGTGCCTGTTACAAAGCAAGAACGAGCGACATTTCCAGTATTTTGAGGAATACGGGGTTGATAAAGTACAATATTTAGCAAGCTGTTCATCTCCAATTTTATTAATAGATGCAATGTTGTAATATTTGCGTTAAAATACACAGTAGAGGTGATAAATATGAACAAAGACTTAGAACGAATCATTAATGCATCTTCAAACATCGTCTTCTTCGGCGGCGCCGGCGTTTCTACAGAAAGCGGTATTCCTGATTTTCGCAGCAAGGATGGCTTGTATCACCAAAAAGGTTTCAAGTACGAACCAGAATTTATGCTCTCTCGCACTTTCTTTGATACCCACACTGAAGAATTCTATGATTTTTACCGCACCAAAATGATTGCTCCTAACGACGGCCCAAGTGCTGTGCATTATAAGCTTGCCGAATTAGAAAAGGAAGGCAAGCTTAAGGCTATTGTAACACAAAACATCGATGGACTTCACCAAATGGCTGGTAGCCAAAACGTTTTTGAGCTCCACGGCTCGGTGATGCGCAATTACTGCATGAAGTGCAGCAAGTTTTACGCACTCGACTATATTCAAAACAGCAGTGGTGTGCCTCTTTGCGAAAATTGTGGTGGCATTGTAAAGCCAGACGTCGTGCTCTACGAAGAAGGCTTGGACGACCAAGTACTCACAGGCGCTTTGGAAGCCATTCAAAAAGCCGATACCTTGATTATTGCTGGCACCTCCTTGGCTGTATATCCAGCAGCAGGATTAATCCAGTATTTCAAGGGCAATCATCTCGTTGTAATTAATCGCGACGCTACACCGCAAGATAAAAATGCTGAGCTCGTCATTCATGACCGCATCAGCAGCGCCTTATTATAACAAAAAACGGCATAAAAAAACGCTTAATCTCCACAGCGATTAAGCGTTTTTTTAGCTTTATTTCGCGTAATTCACGGTGCGAGTTTCGCGAATCACAACGACTTTAATTTGTCCAGGATATTCCATTTCCGCTTCAATGCGTTTTACAATATCGTAGGACAATTTAGCACTGAGTGCATCGTCGATTTTGTCCGGTTTTACAATAACACGAACTTCTCGACCTGCTTGTACAGCATACGTTTTTTCAACTCCGTCAAAATCATTGGCAATACTTTCAAGCTGAGTAAGGCGCTTGAGGTAGTTTTCCAAGGTTTCACGACGAGCGCCTGGACGTGCTGCAGAAACAGCATCAGCAGCAGCAACCAACACAGATTCTACGCTGCTTGGATCTACATCACCATGGTGCGACATAATGGCATTTATAACGCCCTCTGGTTCACGATACTTACGTGCCAAATCGCCACCCAAGGTGGTGTGAGAACCTTCTGTATCGTGGTCAATAGCCTTACCAATGTCATGCAAAAGCCCCGCGCGTTTTGCCAAAGCAACATCCACGCCAAGCTCAGCAGCCATAAGACCAGCCAAATGAGATACCTCAATAGAATGCTTGAGCACGTTTTGACCATAACTGGTGCGGTATTTTAAGCGACCAAGAAGCTTCACCATTTCTGGGTGGAGCTGGTGAACGCCTGTATCAAACACAGCAGCCTCACCGGCTTCGCGAACAGTTTGATCCACTTCCTTTTGAGCCTTGTTGACCATTTCCTCAATGCGTGCCGGATGAATACGTCCGTCCACAATGAGCTTTTCCAAAGCCACACGAGCCACCTCGCGGCGGATAGGTTCAAAACAGGAAAGTACTACAGCTTCTGGTGTATCATCAATAATGAGATCAACACCAGTGAGGTTTTCAAGAGCACGAATATTACGGCCTTCACGGCCAATAATGCGTCCCTTCATTTCATCGTTAGGAAGTGGCACCACTGAAACTGTAGATTCTGCCACATGATCAGCGGCACAACGTTGAATAGCGCCAGCAATAATATTGCGAGCCATCTTATCAGCGTTATCCTTAGCTTCGGCCTCTTTTTCCTTAATCATAACAGCCAAGCTGTAATTCACATCATTTTCAACCTGGTTATAAAGTTGGTTCTTCGCTTCTTCAGCGCTAAGACCTGCAACACGTTCAAGCTCATGCTGCTGCTTTTCAACCAAGGCATCCAATTCGTCACGAATTTCATCAAGCTTGCCTTCTTTGGCCAAGAGTGCATTTTCTTTTTTCTCAAGATTGGTAGATTTTCGATCAAGGACATCTTCCTTTTGCACCAAACGTTTTTCAATGGTTTGGGCTTCCATACGACGTTCCTTCGCTTCAAGCTCAGCTTCATTGCGAATTTGCAATGCAGCGTCCTTTGCTTCTACCATCGCTTCTTTTTTCAGCGATTCAATATCTCTATTGGCCGCTTCCAAAATACGTTGTGCCTCTGCTTCTGCAGAGCCAATCAATGATTCTGATGATTTCTTACGTACTGTATAGCCACCGATGCCCCCTATCGCTAACCCAACAATGATTGCGATAATAGCCTCGATCATATCTTCCTCCTTTCTTCCATCGTTCCATATTCAATTAATCATAGTGGACTATGCGCAAAAAAAAAGAAACCAACTATATGGCTTGCCTTTTGCAAAGATAATCTACTGTTGTTAAAGAGTTCATGAGCGTTACATTCATCACCAAATAACATCGAGAACCACCTGTAAACAATACAATTATCGTACTATAGTCTTAGCATTATTTTACGATGATTTAGCCAAAGTGTCAAGAACATTCAACAGTTTTGAAATTTATGTATAGTGCTTGTTTTTCTCTATATCTGGCAAACAATACATACGCTGCTTGACAAAGGCCGCTTCTATTCGCTAAAATATGATAGATGTGAGGTGACAGTATGGATATGCTCATGATTGATGAAGCCATCAATGAAGCAAAAAAAGCGCTTCTCCACAGCGATGTGCCAATTGGCGCCGTGGTAGTGCTCGATGGAAAAATCATCGGCCGCGGCCACAACACACGTGAGCGTGATGCTGATCCTACAGGACACGCAGAAATCAACGCTATGCGCGATGCCGCAAAAGCACTTGGTCATTGGAAGCTCGATGGCGCCACTGTTTATGTCACCCACGAACCTTGTCCCATGTGCGCAGGAACGATGCTCCTCAGTCACGTTTCCACCGTTGTTTACGGTGCCAGTGAACCCACCTATGGTGTTTGCGGTAGCCAAATGAACCTCGTGCAATTTCCTGGGTTTCCGCAAAACATACGTATACGTGGTCCCATCGCCCAAGAAAAATGCGCATCCCTTACTAGAGTTTTTTTTCAAACGCTTCGTAACACAAAATAGCTTTTAACCTCATAGAGGTCAAAATACCCTGGAGAGATGTCCGAGAGGCCGAAGGTGCGACACTCGAAATGTCGTGTTCCGCAAGGAACCGAGGGTTCGAATCCCTCTCTCTCCGTTTATCCAATAGCTTTGTATCCTAGGTGGATGCAAGGCTATTTTTTTGTGAATAACTTGCGTGCAGGCACTTTGTCCCTCGAGCGTAATAAGCTATTAAAGAAGTTCGTCGTTATCACACGCCTTTTTAAATGGTCATAAGAAAAGCACCCACCTTTTGGCAGATGCTCGATTGAATGGTTGCATTGAAAACCACAGAAAATCAGTGCCCTCTATGTTTTTCTTTGCGCTTTTTCTGGCGCAATTCAAACTGTTGCTGCTTTGCTTCCTCTCGTTGCTTGCGAGAAAGAGCTTTGCGCGCTAGCTTTCCTTGCTCCTGTTGAAGCTTCAATGCCTGCTGGGCTTTCGTACCAATGCCTGTATCAGCGATTTGTTTGTGTATCAAGCGCTGCATACGCTTTGGATTGATATGTTTGTCCGTAGAAATTTCTGCTTCTATGGATGGACTGAACCTAAGCTTATTCCAGTTCTTCAAAAGAAACTCGTACACCTCGTAATCTTTTGGCTCAGCACCGAAAGTGATTTTACAAACTTCGTAATGTCCGTTATACACTCGTTCAGCTATGCCAATCCAAAATGGAGCCTCAAAAAGAACTGTTAATTTAGATACGATCGTACCCATGATGTTTCCTCCTTTAGATTTAATATGTTGCAACAAAGAATGGACAACCAAAGGAGGCAGGTTACTGACAACATTTCTGTTGCTCCCGGACTACCTACCGGGACGTGTTTTTATCTTTGTATATACGATTATAGCACAACCGTTACATTATTCTTTGAGTAAATGCTATCAAATAATCAATATCCCCTATCATCATAGTGTGCTTCCCGTCAATAGAACAGTGAAATAATATAAAATTTTTATGCTGCCAAATGCTCTGCTTTTGGCAGTTTTTTTATGCTGCAAGTGCTTGCTGATGCTTTTCGAATGGCGTTAATACACCTAGCTTGCGTTGCAAGCGTCTTGTGTTGTAATAAACGATATAGTCTTCAATCATCTTGACAAGGTTTGCTTTAGATGTGAATCGTTTGCCGTAATAGCGTTCTCGCTTGAGCATTCCCCAAAATCCTTCCATCGGTCCATTGTCAATGCATTTTCCTACACGTGACATGCTTTGTTTCATCTTTGCTTTTTCGAGCATGCCGTGAAAGGTGGCTGAGGTGTATTGGAATCCACGGTCGCTATGGAACAATGGATGTGCCTTTGGGTTCTCTTCTATAGTGAGCCGACCCCCAAACATTAGACCTAAAAATCTAGCGATTGGGGGTCGTTTTGTTTTGGCAAAATACAGTTTTGAA
>CAKQDL010000069.1 GCA_934229395.1 uncultured Peptococcaceae bacterium
TTTTTGCTTTTGTTCAGCTGTATGATTAGATTTTCTGCCCATAATAAAATGCCCCCTATATAGCTGTCAGTGATTTGATATTTCACTGTTTGCTATATAGAGAGCATATCAGGGGAACAACTGGAGGTCGTGCTTCTTTATTCTTTGTAATCGGGGTCGAGGGATGGGTTATTTTCTTCTAGGGCACGCACCTTTTGCAAGGAATGGATGGCGACCTCTAGCATTTCCTTGTCTGGCTCGCCGGTGGTGAGCTTTTGCAGCTGCATCCCTGGCCAGGCCACAGCGCGCACCCAGGCTTTATCCATGTGCTTGCCACAATAGCGCAGCACCTCGTAGCTCACGCCGGCAATCACCGGCAGGAGCACAATGCGTGAAGCCATGCGCCAAGCAAAGCTTTCTACGCCCACCAAGGCAAAGACGAAGATAGAAATGACCATCACAATAAAGAGAAAGCTTGTGCCGCAGCGTGGATGCAAACGGGTGTGGTGCATGGCATTTTCTGGTGTGAGCTCTTCCCCTGCCTCTAGGCAATGAATGGACTTGTGCTCGGCGCCGTGGTACTCAAACACACGGCGAATTTCCTTCATGCGGGTAATGAGCACCAAGTAGAGCAAGAACACTCCTACGCGCACCACGCCTTCGAAGATATTTTGCATCACACTGCCTTTTATAAAGGGCTCGCAAAAATGGGCAATCACCACAGGAAGCACGAAGAAAAGCAAAATCCCAAGACCTATAGCTACAATCATCGTGAGAGCGATTTCCATAGGGGTAAGCTCTTCCTCTTCTTCATCAGCCGCCAAGGAAACATTGGTCGACCAAGTGAGGGCCTTCATACCACTCACCAAGGAATCGACCATGTTGAACACGCCACGTATAAAGGGCAGGCCCAAGGCCTTGTATTTTTCTGTGAGCGTATGAAATTCTTCCACTTCCGACACAATGGTGCCGTCTTCCAAACGCGCACTCATTGCCTGATATTTTTTGCCACGCATCATAACGCCTTCAATCAGCGCCTGACCGCCATAAGAACAAGCCATTCTTTTCTCCTTTATGCTTCGCTAGTGCTAGCTGTAGTATTCTTTTCCATCCAATCTGGCACCTTAACAACGGTGTTGTCGGTGCTATTTAAATCAATGCACTGTGCAGCTGCAAGGCTTTGCGCCCCGTCTAGTGTCAAGAGGTAACTATAGAAGCGTGCGGTGAGCATGGTCACCTCGCCAGCCTTTGGTGTGGCCTCTTGGTCTTCAAAATAGGCTGCGAGCTCCTCGGTCATAATGCCGCGCTCTGTGAGTGCATTCATATAGGTGTCAAAATCATCCGCAAGCTTTTCTGCCCCTTCAAGCTCAATCATTGCGCGTGCCATGGTGCCAATGATTTGACGTGCCGGCGGATTTTCGTTGACGTAAATCTTTTCTTCTAAGGTGAAGCCTGCTTTTTTCACAGCATTGTTCACCAGGTTTTGATAACGGTTCATGGTCACGTCATCATCAAGGGCGTAATCGTTGTCATAGCCCCCATCGAGAACGCCGAGGCTACGCATCACGCGCACACCTGGATAAGCCCAATGGCTCATTACAGCCTCTTCTGTTTGGGTATGATCAAGCTTTGCGCCTTGCTCGGTGAGCCTGGTTTGGATTTCTGTCATGAGCTCGGTGTCGTCCACCATTTCGCGTGGTGTTTTGCCGTTTTCTTTGGCTACGGCCACAGCCACGCCGGCCGCTTCACCGCAGGCCATACCAGTTGGCACAATGCGCGCAGAGCCTGCTGCAAGAGAGGTATAGCCAGCGCTGCGACCCACAATATAAAGGCCTTCCACGCCCTTTGGCACAATGGACTTGTAGCCCACCTCGTATTGGTCAGGATAGCCTACAACGGTGCCATAGGTTTGGGTCTTGGTTGGCTGCACGTCCACCGGATAAGAGGTGACGGCAATGGCATCGTCTTGGGCACGGTTTTCTAAGAGGTCGTCAATGGTGAGCATATATTCACACTCAATATGACGGCTTTCGCGCACATAGAGCTCATCGGCGGTGCCAGCAAGCTGGGCGTTTTTGAAGCCCTTAAAGTTTTCTTGCAAGTATGGGATGATGCTCTCAAGCTCCTTCTTGGCACGTTCAATGCCCTCTGCACGGCTTTCTTCGTCGAGGACATCCACGTCAAAAATAAGGAGGGCGTTTACAAGCACATCGCCGTTGTCCTGCTTGGCCATGTTAAAGCCGCGCAGGCGCATGGCTTCGTCTTTGGTTTCGTAGGCGTAGCCCTCGGTGCTAAAGCCCCAAGCGGTGTTGCCACTCACACCCATGGAGGTGGATTTGTTAAAGAGCTCGCCAATACCGCGCTTGATGGTAAGGTAGCGGCACATCTTGTCCCAATCCACACCACTCACACGAAAAACAAGGGTCACGCCCATTTCGCGGTCGCGTTCGCCAATGTCCTCGCCAGCAAAGGTGTAGGGCGCGCCAGCATCAGCTGCCACATCGCCATCAGTGGTAGCATCAATCACATAAGGTGCAGTGTAGGTGGCTTCTGTGCCATCCTCTTCGACCGTTACGCCGGTAATGGTGGTATCTTCCATCACCGCAGCCTTAAACTTGGCATTGTAGCGCACGGTGATGTTTTCTTCTTCTGCGAGCATTTTTTGGAAAACAGTGGCCGCGTTTACAATATCAAAGCCACTGCCGCCAACAGCATCGACAAATTCCTCGTAAATACCGCCCACAAGGGTCGTGCCGCTTCGTGTTTCAGGCACGTCGATAAAGTTAAGGGCACCTAGAGTGTAGAGCCCACCTGGTGTAGCATCCTCGCTAAGGAGCAAGGTTTTCATGCCGTTTCTTGCTGCAGACACGGCAGCTGCAATGCCCTCTGGGTCACTGCCCATCACAATCACGTCAAACTCAGTGCTTGTTACCGCGTCGCTTTTATAGGTTGGTAGGTTTTCGGGCGCACTTGATTCATTCGCACCACTGTTGCAACCTGTTACAAAGAGCGCCACCGTTAATAGGAGCGCCATGTATGCTTTTAGCTTTCTTTTCATACGTCCATCCTTTTCAATAAACATTCATCTGTGTACGGTTTTCCTGAACGTCGGACAGTTTCAGAAGCGAGAACATCAATAGAATCAAGGACATCGTCGTCTGTAATAGGCAAGTCTCTTTTGATGACGCTGAGCTCTGTGCAGCCTAGGACAATCATCCCAGCCCCCTTGGCACGGAGCGCATTGGCCACTTCATCAAAAGCTTCGCGGCTTACAGGCTTGCCGGCCTTGACCAAATCGTAGATGATGTGCATGAGCTTTTCTTGGTCTTTGTCATCCAAAACCACAGCCTCAATACCAGCCTCGTGCGCATATTTTTGGTAAGTGCCAGCCACAAGGGTTCCTGTGGTGGCCAAAATACCAATGTGCGTCATCCCTGGCTGGAGAAGCTTGGCATAGCGAATGGTTTCAGACACAATATTGACCACAGGAATGGTCAAACGAAATTGAAGCTCATCGTAAAAATAGTGGGCCGTGTTGCATGGCACCACCACAAAGTCACAGCCAGCCGCTTGCAGGCGCTGCGCGTCCTCAATCATCACAGGCAGAGGGTTTTTGTCAGAGCGCTTGGTAATAAACGCCGTGCGATCTGGAATATCACAATCGTTTAAAACCATCATATTGATATGCGCCTGGTCACAATCTGCCTTCGTCATTTCAATCACGCGCTGCATAAAATAAACCGTTGCCATTGGCCCAATGCCACCAACAACGCCAACTGCTTGCTTCATATATCTCCACTCCTCTTTCATTTTGTGCATATTGGATTATTATACCCCATGCCCCAAAAGAAATAAAGCATCCAACGGACACTGTCACTATAGCAAGAGATTCTTAACACTAGCTTAAAGATTGGCGCAAAAAAAGGCCACCATTGGCCGTTCTTTTGTGCTTGTCATTCGATGATTTCTTCTAGGTAAATCATTTTGCTAAAGCCGCCGCGCTTTTCGCGCTTATCTAGGCGCATTTTGTCGAGCTCTTCGAAGGTGATGCCATTGGTTTCTGCAATGGCGTGAATAACCTCCAATACGTCAGCAAGCTCTGTCATTTCCTTTGACACCTGATAATCGCACACTTCCTCATCGAGCTTTTCGTCTAGAGCCATGAGGATGTCTTCTTTTTCCTCTTAAATTTTTGTGACGGCATCGTCACCGTCATCCACAATGGCTGTTGGCACCTTGTCGCGCACCAGCTTGTTTTAGAATCGTCTTACCATGGGGAGCACCTCCTTGGTATGCAAATTTACTGATTTTATTTTAGCACAAAGCGCGTCCCTATAAAAACGCCACGTGTTGACACGAGAAATTTCCAATGCTAAAGTTTTAGCTAAGGAGATGAACATAAGATGAAAATCGGCTTTATTGGTGATTTGCACATGGATTACAACACCCACCACAATTTTCTCGAAAGCTTCACCCAAGTATGCAACGATTTGGCCTTAGACGCCATCGTTTTTTGCGGCGATACCACCACAGGCGCCTTTGGCTCCTTGGATTTTTACAACGCCCTTTCTAAAGAAACATCCACCAAGGTTTTAGAAATACCAGGCAACCACGAGCTCTACTGCACAGCCGGCCGCAAAAAGGCCAACCAAAACGAATACCTCTGCTTCGATGCCCACGAATATATGGAGCTCATGCTCTCTCACCCAAGCTACAGCCTCTGCACCCATCCCCTCGTCAGCGACGAATGGGCCGTCATTGGCTCGCCGAGCTGGTACGATTATTCGCTACACAAAAAATTCTCCACCATGACCGAAAAGCAGCGCCAATTCTTTTTGCGCCGCAACCCAGAATACAAATATGTGCTAGGTAGCAGCGAAGAAACAGACGTCAACGAGCTCATCACCCAGCGTAGCCTCGCCCAAATGGAAAAGCAGCTGCAAACCATCCGCAACCGCCCAGGCGGCGAGCACTACAAAATTTGCTCCGTCATCCATATGCTGCCAATTCCAGAGCTTTACAAAGACACCCACGTGTTTTCCACAACTGTGGCTTTTATGGGGAGCAAATACTACGCCGAGCTCTACGAAAAATACAGCGTCGACCTCTGCATCTGCGCCCATTCCCACATCCGTATGGAAATGACCAAAAACGGCGTCCATTATGTAAATGTATCCCTGGGCCACAATTTTAAATGGAAAAATAAAGTCTCCCTCTACCACGAAATCCTAGAAACCATGTACGTGCTAGAGATTTAAAAAGGGTAGTCGGGAAATAGGCATACAGCCTTCAAATGAATAAATATAGCCTTCCCCTCTGAGATGGTGTGCTTCCCGTCAATAGAACAGTGAAATAATATAAAATTTTTATGCTGCCAAAGGCTCTGCTTTTGGCAGTTT
>CAKQDL010000070.1 GCA_934229395.1 uncultured Peptococcaceae bacterium
GAATCTTATAAAAAGATTCAAGAATTGGTACGGAAGATGAGGGAAGAGAATCCGTTAAACGAAGAAATGAAATTAACGAATTAAATCAAAAACAGGAAAGGCGGTGGAGAGATTTCACTGCCTTTTCTGTTTTAAAAATGAAGTGAATGCAGTTTACGGAGCTCGGCGGTCGCCATTCCGTTCTAGAACGGCGGAAGCGTCAGATAGTCTTCGGCAGAAAAAATAAAATTTTTTTGTCCTATACTTGACACATCCACATACCCTGCGGCATACCTTTTGCACTCGTTTAGCCAATATTGAAGCAGCCAAGCAAACTGCATAAAAAAACGAGAAAACCTGGGTGGCTTTCTCGTTTTTCTGTTTGTGATGGATTAGAACTTCAAGGTTGCGAAGAGGTCGTCCATGGTTTCGGCGCGGCGAATCATGGTGACAGAGTGGTCTTCGTTAAGAAGGAGCTCTGCGCTGCGAAGCTTGGCGTTGTAGTTGAAGCCCATGGAGTGGCCGTGAGCGCCAGCGTCGTGGATAACGATGATGTCGCCTTCAGCGATTTCAGGAAGCTCACGTTGTACAGCAAACTTATCACAGTTTTCGCAGAGGGAACCAACAACGTCATAAACGTGGTCTGCAGGTGCATCTTCCTTACCCAAAACGGTGATGTGGTGGTAAGCGCCATACATACCAGGACGCATAAGGTTGGCCATAGAAGCATCTACGCCCACATAGTTGCGGTAGGTGTCCTTGTGGTGGATGGCGGTGGTTACGAGGTAGCCGTAAGGGCCAGTAACCATGCGGCCGCATTCAAGCATAATCTTGAGTGGTGCGAGGCCAGCTGGTACGATGATGTCTTCGTACATTTTTTGTATAAGGCTAGAAACGTATTCCAAATCCATTGGATCTTGTTCTGGACGGTAAGGGATACCAATGCCGCCGCCAAGGTCAACGAAGGATACACGCACGCCAGTTTTTTCGTAGATTTCTACGATGAGTTCAAACATCATCTTGGCGGTTTCTGCGAAGTATTCAGGGTTGAGCTCGTTGGATACAACCATGGTATGAAGACCAAACTTTTCGCAGCCCTTTTCCTTGCACATGGCATAAGCTTCGATGATTTGGTCCTTGGTGAGGCCGTACTTTGCTTCTTCTGGCTTACCGATGAGCTCGTTGCCATCGCGAAGTGGGCCTGGGTTGTAGCGGAAGGAGATGGTCTTAGGAAGCTCATGCTTGCGTTCTAAGTATTCGATATGGCTGATATCGTCAAGGTTTAGAATAGCGCCGAGCTTGATGGCATAGTCGTATTCGTTCATTGGGGTGTTGTTGCTAGAGAACATGATGTCTTCGCCAACAATGCCAACCTGTTCAGAAAGGACCAATTCTGGAAGAGAGCTGCAGTCGGTGCCAAGGCCTTCTTCTTTGAAAATTTTGAGGAGGCTTGGGTTTGGGGTAGCCTTTACAGCGAAGTATTCTTTAAATTCTGGCGCCCAGCTGAAAGCAGCTTTCAAGCGACGGATGTTGTCAACGATGGCTTTTTTATCATAAATATGGAATGGAGTAGGATAGGTTTCAATGATTTTTTCCATTTCTTCTTTTGTAAAAGGAACGGTTTTTTGAGACATGGTTTTTCCTCCTAGTATAAAGATGATTTAAGAATAAATGACTTTGTTGGTTGTGTCAAGTCGTGAGTGAATAAAAATAAAACACAGGGAAATTTTTTTGTGATGAATGTTTGCATATGGCCATTGGTCAATAATCTGACAATTCTGCGCGGTGAATTTTAATGCATTGTTATGCATAAATAAAGAGCGCACATTGACCCCAAAAAGGTCAAGAAGTCCTTAAAATGCGCACAGCGTCTATAAATATGACGTCAATGATGATATACTAAATGGGGTCTGTGCGCCGGTACAGACAATGGATAAGTAAGAAGGTGAAAAATTTTGGGAGAAGACAGCAAAATGGTGAGCTACGTGAAAGATTACGTGATTCCGGTTGTTGTGGCTCTTGTGATTGTGGTGCTCTTGCGTACCTTTGTTGTAGGGATGTATTATGTGCCAAGCGGGTCGATGATTCCAACCCTACAATTAAACGATCACGTGGTGGTAACGAAGCTTTCCTATAAAATGCACGAGCCAGAGCGTGGCGACGTGATTGTTTTTAAGTATCCACCAAACGAAGAACAGGGCTTAGAAGAAAAGGATTATGTGAAGCGCCTCATTGGCCTACCTGGCGAAACCTTAGAAATCAAGAACAACACCGTTTATATTGATGGCACGCCGCTCGTTGAACCTTATTTAAACAGCGACACCAACATGCCAGACTATGGCCCAATCACCATTCCAGAGGGTAATTACTTTGCCATGGGCGACAACCGCAACAATTCCAGCGATAGCCGTGTATGGGGCTTTGTGCCAGAGAAATACCTCATCGGTAAGGCACAATGCATTTATTGGCCAATGCAACATATAGGGAGGTTGAGCTAATGCAAATTCAATGGTTTCCTGGCCACATGGCCAAGGCACGCCGCATGATAGAAGAAGAGCTGCGTTTGGTAGACGTAGTGATAGAGCTTGTAGACGCGCGCATTCCACAAAGCAGCCGCAACCCGCTCTTGGGCGAAATCATCGGCAGCAAGCGTCCACGACTGATTATTTTAAACAAGGCCGACTTGGCCGATCCAAACGCCACCCAGCGTTGGATAGAAAAATACACCACCAAGAAAAACTTGGCCATTTCGGTCAATTCCACCTCGGGTCGCAAAAAGCTCCAGGGCCAGGTTATTGAGGCGCTCTATGCCCTCACCGAAGAAAAACGCAAAAAATATCTCGACAAGGGTGCCACCTCGGTGCCTATTCGCGTGATGGTTGTGGGTATTCCTAATGTTGGCAAGAGCACCTTCATTAATATGCTCCTAGGCCGCAGCCTCACTACCACTGGCAACAAGCCAGGGGTCACCAAAGGCAAGCAATGGGTGCGCCTAGCCGACGATATTGAACTTTTAGACACACCTGGGATGCTTTGGCACAAGTTTGAGGATCAAGAGGTGGGTTATAAGCTCGCTATGACTGGCGCCATCAGCGACGAGGTTTTTGTATGGGAGGAAATCGCCTTCCGTTTCTTGCAAATTGTGCAGGAAAAATACCCAGGCATGATTGCCGAACGTTTTGAGCTGGATAAGGAAGAAACAGCCAACATGGACACCTACGAGCTCATGCAGCTCATCGGCCGCAAGCGTGGCGCCATTGTGCGTGGTAACAAGGTGGACGACCTCAAAACGTCACACATTATCATTAAAGAGTTCCGTGATAATAAAATCGGGAGAATCACATTAGAATAAGGGGGACGAGGTATGTTAGTAGAAAATCTCGTAAAGGTATATAAGGATTATGCTGACAAAGAAGTTGCATTAAATGGCTGGGTCAGAACCGTTCGCAAATCCAAGGAATTTGGTTTTATTGAATTAAACGACGGGACCACGTTAAAAAACATTCAGCTCGTGTTTGGAAATGCCCTTCCAAACTTTGAAGAAATTGGTCACCTCACTGTAGGTAGCGCTGTTGAGCTAGAGGGCAAGGTGGTGCTCACCGAAGGCGGCAAGCAGGATTTTGAAATCCATGTAACAAGCCTCACCATCCTAAACCAAGCACCAAGCGATTACCCACTCCAAAAAAAGCGTCACACCTTTGAATATCTTCGCACCCAAGCGCATTTGCGCCCACGCACCAATACCTTTTCTGCGGTATTTAGAATGCGCTCTGTGATGGCCTTTGCTGTTCACGAATTTTTCCAAAACCGTGGCTTTATCTACACCCAAACGCCAATCATCACAGCAAGTGATGCCGAAGGCGCTGGCGAAATGTTTTCCATCAGCGCCGGTGGCGACAAGGACTTCTTTGGACGTCCAGCCAATCTCAGCGTAAGTGGTCAGCTCAATGTTGAAGCCTATGCCTTGGCCTTCCAAAATGTGTACACCTTTGGCCCAACCTTCCGTGCCGAAAACTCCAACACGGCACGTCACGCTGCAGAATTTTGGATGATTGAGCCGGAAATTGCCTTTGCAGAGTTGAGCGACAACATCAACCTCGCAGAGGATTTCATCAAGTACATGATTGATGCAGCCTTCACCCGCCTTCCAGATGAAATGGATTTCTTCAACGAACGCATCGAAAAGGGCCTCATTGATCGACTTACAGCTGTAAAGAACGCTGATTTTGTGCGTATGCCATACATCGAAGCCGTGGACCTTCTCTTAAAGAGCGGCCACAGCTTTGAATACCCAGTAGAATGGGGCATTGATTTGCAAAGTGAGCACGAACGTTTCCTCACCGAAGAAATCGTAAAGGCGCCAGTCTTTCTCACAGATTATCCAAAGGACATCAAGGCCTTTTATATGCGCATGAACGACGACAACAAAACTGTTGCAGCTGTGGACCTCCTGGTGCCAGGCATTGGCGAAATCATCGGCGGCAGCCAGCGTGAAGAACGCCTCGATATGCTCACCGCGCGCATGAACGAGCTCGGCATGGATATCTCGGCTTACGATTGGTACCTCGATTTGCGCCGCTTTGGTGGCGTGAAGCACGCCGGCTTTGGTGTAGGATTTGAACGCCTCCTCATGTACCTCAGTGGCATGGCCAACATCCGCGACGTCATCCCATTCCCACGTACCCCAGGTTCTATTTTATTTTAATATAAAGGAGATAAGAAAATGGCAAAAGAAGCAACCTTTGATATTGTATCCGAAGTCAACATGGCAGAAGTCACCAACGCCGTGAACCAAACCGAAAAGGAAATCACCCAACGCTACGATTTTAAGGGCGTAGCCACCGAAGTAAGCCTCGAAGGCGAAACCGTAAAAATCACCACCGCCGACGATATGCACCTCAAGGCCGTGATTGATATTTTGCAATCCAAGTTCATCAAGCGCCAAGTGCCAATCAACAACCTTGAATATGGCAAGGTAGAACCGGCAGCCGGTGGCAGCGTGCGTCAGCTTGTAAGCATTAAGCAAGGCATTGAAAAAGACTTGGCAAAGAAAATTACCAAGGATGTAAAGGACAGCAAGCTTAAAGTACAAACCCAATACATGGAAAACAAAATCCGTGTCAGCGGCAAAAAAATCGACGACCTCCAAGCAGTCATCGCCCAACTCAAGCAAGGCGATTACGGCATTGACCTTCAATTCATCAACTTCCGTTCCTAGTTTGCACAGCATGAGCTCCCGCAAGGGAGCTTCAGACTGTCGAAGAACCCCGTTTTGAAACAACTCAAAACGGGGTTCTTTGTGTTTTCTATGAAATTAAGCCAGCG
>CAKQDL010000071.1 GCA_934229395.1 uncultured Peptococcaceae bacterium
TAAATTGTTCGGTTGCTCTGCTATTGCAAAGCACTGGATTTAATTTCGCTTGGCTGTTTAATTTTCAAAGAACATCTCGCGTCAGTTTCTTTCGCTCGTTGGCGTCTCTCGCTGACGACTTGCTTATATTAACATCTCATTTCTAATACGTCAACACCTTTTTTAACTTTTTTTGCTTTTTTTGTAAAAAATGTAAAAAGCGCTTCTTGTCTTGAGGCAAAAAGCGCTTTATAGCGGGCTTTAGTGGAACTTTCTATGTCGTTTTAGACTTTCTAGGATTTCTTCGATTTCTTCTCTGTCTTGCTTGATAACATCGAGTTCTTTTTTATAGATATCTTCTGCCTTGGCCAAAATGGATTCACTTTGCTCTAGGGATGCCATGACAGTGTGCTCTGCGCGTTCCCAATAGCCTTGATAGTCGCTTTCAGCTTTTTCTAGGTACTTGCTTAAGATTTCTACGCTACGTTGGCGGCTTGTTGTGAGCTCTGAGCGTGCTTCGCTTAGCTTTTTGGAGCTTTCTGTTTTGGCAGTGGTCAAGTGCAGAGCAATGCGTTCATCAGCTTCGTCGTATTTGCTTTTTATTTCTGTTTCTGTTTCGGCTAGGATTTGGGCAGATAGGGTTTTGGCGTCGCTTACAATGATATCTGCCTTTTGGGTGGCGTCTGCTATGATGGCCTGAGCGCGGTTATAGGCGCGTTCTAGCGGCTTGTAATCGTCTTTGGAGTGGCCGCTTACAAGGCGATCGATTAAGAAATCTTCTTCGGCTGCGCCTTCTAAATAGTCTGGGTTGACATCGCAAATGGCTGTGAGGGAGCTAATGAGGCGCAGGGTTTTTTCGCGTGGCACCAAGACCTCTGTTTTGTGCAGCATGGGTGATTTGGCTTCTTCGAGATGACGTTCTAGTTCACGTAAATCATCGCAAATGGAATCGTTTTTCTTTTGCGCTTCTAAGGCTTGTGCAAGTTCTTCTTCGTAGATGTCTTTTTCTTCTGGCGCGTCCTCTGCCTTTTCTTCTTTTTCTTCTGGCGTTTCTAGAATATCTGCAACCTGGGTTTGTTCTTCTTCTTGTTGTGTTTTTTTAATGTCGTCCCGCGCTTTTTTCTTGGCAAAACGCGGTTTTCTGATGCGACTGACATTTTGCTCGATGTCTTCCTCTTCTTCTTTTTCTTCTACCACTTCTTCATGATGAAGAGAAAGGGGCTCGTCTGGACGCTCATCCAAGGCGCCTTGATGTAGGCGTTTAATGGCTGGTTCTTCGTCTAGGTCATACAAATCTTCTATAAAGGTTTGACGCGCTTCATCTGCCTGTTTTTGAATGACGGGGTTTGATACATTGACACTGGTTTCTGCTGGGCCTTGGATAATGTTGTCATCGAGCACTTCTTTTAGGATATCTTCTGGCATGTCATTAAAGACGGCATTCACGCCTTCTTCGTGAGGGTCTTGAGGGTCCTGCGTGCTCGTTTGTTCTTCTTCGCGCTGACTTTCTTCCTCGAGTGCCTCTTCTTCATCTATGAGGTTTTCCATGTAATCTACTACGCGCATATTCGGGTCGATGCCGTCTAAAATGGTGTCCTCTGCTTGAGCGCCGTCATTTTTTATTGATGCTTCTTCTGTTGTTTTTTCTTCGCGTCTGTATGGTTTATCGGAGAGTACATTGAGAACGTTGTACTGCTCGTTTTCCGCTTGCGGGAAATAGTTTTTTCTTTCAGGCATCTTCCACGCCTCCTGCTTTTTCTGATATTTTTCATTATATCGTTACCACTGCGCTTTGTCCAACACTTGCCTTATTTTCTCGTGGATGATTTTCTTTTTTTGCGAAACGCTTAAAAAAAACAGCAACCCGCGGGCCGCTGTTCTTTTCTATTAATCTTCGGTTGTTGCTTGCTCACTGGCTACCGTATCTCTCATATTGATTTCGCCAATGACCTGTTCGCTGTCTTTGTCTTTTATTAGGACAACCACATTCATGCTGTCCTCTTCACCGCCGTTGTAGAATTGGTAGGTGGTGCCTGTTACAAAGAACAAATTCATGTCCATTTGATACATATTTTGTTCGTAGATGGCGCGGTCGACAAGCAGACTGAATTCGCTCATATCGTCTGTGTAGGTGACGTCTTCTACGCCTGGAAGCTTGCCACCGGCCATTTCTTGGCTCAAGGTCTCTTCAAAATGGTTCTTATAGGCCAAAAGAAGGGCGTCTTGAGTTTCCTTGCTCATGGTATAGACCACGCGGGTGCCATTTTCTGTTTCTTTTATGGCAACCTCCATATCTTCTTCTTCGCCGTTGGCTATGATTTCTTCGTCGCTTTGACTACCTAAGAGCTCTCTAGGTAGGCTGACTGTTACTGTTTCTTCTGCCGCTTTTTCTCCGCTGCCGCAACCCACCATGACAATGGCCATGAGGAGTGCCAAAAGTATCATGCTAAGTCTTTTCATTTCACGCCTCCGTGATAATATCTATAAAAAAAGCCACCCTACGGTAGCTTCTTCTATCTCAACTTACGCCATTTTGTTGTAAGCCTTTGCGATTCTGGACTTCTTATTTGCAACGTTGTTCTTGTGGAGTAAACCCTTAGAGCCAGCTTGGTCGAGCTTCTTCACAGCGAGAGCCATTGCTTCAGCAGCCTTTGCTTTATCTCCAGCTTCAACTGCAGCATCAAATGCCTTTACAGCGGTACGAACAGCGCTCATTGCGCTAGCGTTGCGAAGACGACGAACTTGTGCAGTTTTAGCGCGTTTCTTTGCAGACTTGATGTTTGCCAATGCGAACACCTCCCCCATGGCAATTTTTTCGCTTTTGAGCGATTTAACACGAAATATAATACCACGTCAAGGCTGATTGCGCAAGTGGTTTCTTTGGCTTTGCTTTATTTTTTTAGCCAACGGCGCACTACCTATGCTTCATCACCCAAAAGGGCTGCGGCGTTTTTGTACATGACACGCTCTAGGGTTTCATCGTCAAAGCCAAACTGCTCGTAGAGCTTGATGGCGTCTTTATAATGAACAAATGGATGTGCGCTGGCAAATAAGAAGCGGTCCTTTAGGAGGCCCTTGGCGGCTTGAATATAATATTCACCCATGGTGTGGCCTTCGTATTCGCTGGCTTCCACATAGATGTTTTTGTTTCTGTAGGCCACGCCAATCATTTCATTAACGTATGGCCATGCACCGTGGCTGACGACGATTTTGAGCTCTGGAAAAAATGCGGCAACGCGGTCAATTTGATCGGGATGGGCAAAGCTGCAGCTAGTGCCTTGGGTAAAACGTGCCGGGCCTGTGGTGATGATGATTGGCACATTCAGCTCACAGCACTTGGCATAGATTGGATAAAATTCGGCGGCGTCGATTGGCAGCTTGTTATAAATTGGGTCGATGGCGGCGCCTGCAAAGCCATCCTCCTCTACGCGCGTTGTAAGCTCTTTGATGGCGGCCATGCCTTTATGAGGATCGAGGCCGGCAAAGGCTTTAAAGAGTTTCGGGTCGGCTTGCACAAAGCCCTTGAGCTCTTCGTTGTTGGAGGCGTAACCATAGGTGGTTTCGGCGTCACGGCCAACAAGAACAGCTTGGGAAATGCCGGCTTCGTGCAGCTCGGTAACAATGTCCGCAAGTGGCTTGGCTGTGGCCATAAAGGCATCCAAATCAAGCCCTGAGGCAATGAGGGCGTCGCGGAAGAGTGGACTTTCTACCAAGCTTTTAATAATGCTTTCTGTGTGGGGTCTGAATCTAAAATCTATAACCTTCATGATGATGGTCCTTTCTTATTCTGAACGGGTGATGTCTTTTAGATGGGTGAAGTAGGCATCGTCGATCTCTTTGTCAGGCATATAGTATCTGCTACCAATAAAATCATACTTATTTTTACCAAACTTGTGGTATTTCAAAATTTCGTACTCGGCGTTTGGCAAATAGGTGTCAACGAAAGCGCGAATGGCCAAAAGCTCTTCTTCTGTATCGTTAAAGGTTGGGATGACTGGTGTGCGCACGCGGATAGGCTTATCTGGATAGCGCTGGCCTATTTTTTTGAGGTTCTCCAAAATAAGGGCGTTGCTCACGCCGGTGAATTTTTTGTGCTTCTCATCATCCATATTTTTCAAGTCAATATAAGCGCTGTCTAATCTGTCAAAAACAGCTTCGACCTCTTCCCACGGACGACAAACGGTGGTTTCTATGCATGAATGAATGCCACGCGCGCGGCATAGATCTAGGCATTCAACCAAAAAATCAGCCTGCATGATGGGCTCGCCGCCGCTAAAGGTGACGCCGCCACCGGAGCGTGTGTAGAAGGTTTGGTCTTTTTCTATTTCTTTTACAACCTCTTTTGCCGTCATTTCTTGGCCATAGATGGTCATGGCCTTGGCCGGACAAAATTCGGCATATTTGAGATCCTCCTTGGTCTTGTTGAAATTGACGATTGGCAAATTGAGGTCGGCGGACCATCGAATCGCTTCGTCGTCACATTTTTTGAGGCACATTTTGCATTTATCGCCAATGCATTTGCTTGGGTTATAGGCCAATTGCTTGTGCGGGTTTTGGCCTTCAGGGTTGGAGCACCAAATACATTTAAGCGGGCACCCCTTTAAAAAGATGATGGTGCGAATACCGTCGCCGTCATGCACCGAATAATGCTGCATATTAAATACAAGTCCTGTTGTCATACAAGCTCCTCCTTCCAAAGAAGGGCCGCAAACTGCTTGCGGCCCTCAGCTTGTCGAAAAAGGTCGCCAATCGGCGGCCTTTTTCGTATATTTGGCCCAAATATACGATATAATATAAATGGGTGATAAATATGTTGGGTAGATTGTAAAATGAAGTTGAACAATAAAAAGTGACCCATGATGCTCTCTTTTGGTAGAATGAAGTTACCACAC
>CAKQDL010000072.1 GCA_934229395.1 uncultured Peptococcaceae bacterium
AAAAATAAGGGAGAGAGATTCGTGCGAATCTCTCTCCCTTATTTATTTGAGGTTGTCTATTTTCCGACAGCCCCTTTGCACTTAATAATTTTCGTTCAGACGCACAAAAATCATACGCCCCGCATTGGTTTGAATCACAGAGGTCACGGTGGTATTCACAGTTTTGCCAATCACGTTTTTGCCGTTTTCAACGACAATCATTGTCCCGTCATCCAAATACCCCACGCCTTGGTCGTTTTCCTTGCCGCGGGCCACAACCTCTACGCGCATGCTTTCGCCAGGGAGCACCACTGTTTTGATGGCGCCGGCGAGTTCATTGACGTTGAGGGTTGGCACCTTTTGGAAGGACGCCACCTTGTTGAGGTTAAAATCGTTGGTCACAACAGAACCACCGACATCCTTTGCAAGCTGCACGAGCTTCGCATCCACCTCTGGAATGTCGTCATAATCAATTTTCATGTCGATGATTTCCACAGAGGTTTCGCGCAGCTCATTTAAAATGTCCAAGCCACGACGACCGCGCACGCGTTTGAGGCTATCGCTGCTGTCTGCAATGTGACGCAGCTCATCGAGCACCGAATTGGTGATAATGAGCGGCCCTTCCAAAAATCCAGCCTTGCAAATTTCTACAATACGACCGTCTATAATGACGCTGGTGTCTAAAACCTTTGGATTCACCGAAGTTTTGTAGCACACGCTCTGCATGCTGTTTTCGCCTGTTTTTACATCCTTACATTCCTTCTGTCCCTTCGCTGTACGCTTTGAGCTGCGGCGGAGGGCAAGTGTCATCCCATCCACAGCATCGCGCCAGCGATAACCAACGCTCGCCCCGAGATACCCCAAGACCACGCTGGTAATGATTGGCATGTAGCTGCCAACAAGCGGCAAGGCCCCGAGAGGGCTCGACAAAAGGGAGGCAATCAAAAGCCCCACAATAAGACCCACAGTGCCAGAAACAAGAGCTGCAAAAGGCATTTGTTTGAGCCATTGCTCACACGTCTTTGTAGCATGCATCACTATCTTGCCCAACGGTTTTGCTATAATCAATCCAATAAGTCCAAAAACAACCATCAACGCAACATAGACAATCTTGTGGTCAAAGGAGAGCATATCGCCAATGGCCGTTTGTAAAATCAAAGGCGCAACAACATAGCCCACTGTAGCACCAAAGGCAACCAGCACCAAACGCAGCAAATTGACCACAATTTTTTCCGAATTCATCATCTTATCACCTCCTTTCAATGGACTGGGTGATAACAGCACCTATTTTACCCAGTTGCTGTCTGTGAGAATTTGCGCACGAATACGCTCTAAGCCCAGCTTGATTTGACGAATACGCGCCGGCCCTACAGCCTCTACATCGTCAAGCTCGTTGTTGGTGGCCACCAAGATGGACTGAAGATTGCCAAAGGCTTCCACGAGGTTATCCACCACATTGTTTGGCAATCGAGGGATTTTGTGCAGCACACGATAGCCTCGTGGCTCTAGCTGAATGCGCTTGTCATTTTCAATAAGCTCACCAAGGTTCAAAGCACGCGCTACAGCATCCAAATCGTAAAGCTGTTCATCGTCCAATTTCGCTAAGCGTTTAAAATATTCGTCGATTTGCTCAAAATCGTCCTTCTTCTTGTCGCGAATCATGTAATCGCGAATGGTCAAAAGCTCGTCCTCATCGACATTGTTGGCCAATTCATCGGCCTGCATACGAAGAAGCTGGCTTTCATCGCCGAGCTCTGTCAAGTAAAGGCGCAGCATCTTGTCAATACGCTTGAACATTTCAGCACGCTGCACGACAATGAGCACATCTGGCAGGGTCACAATGTTGTCGAATTCTTGCACGCTCAAACGAAGCAGCGCCTCTTCCAATACATCCTTGTATTTTTCCAAGGTACCCAAGGCTTGGTTGGCCGTGTTTAAAAGCACACTCACATCCTTGAGCACATACTTGAAGCTGCCCTTATAAAGAGAAATCACATGGCGGCGCTGAGAAATGCAAATCACCAAGGCACCTGTTTGACGTGCTGTTTGCTCAGAGGTGCGGTGGCGTATCCCCGTTTCACTAGATGGTACGTTTGCATCTGGCATAAGGTGCACATTGGCACTTACGATACGCTTGCAATCATCCGACACAATAATGGCTCCATCCATCTTCGCCAATTCGTACAAATGGGCTGGAGAATAGGCCGTATCAATATTGAACCCTCCGTTCATAAGAGGTTTTATTTTGGCAGGATCACCAATAACGATGAGGCCACCTGTGTTGGCACGCAAAACATTTTCCAAACCTTCACGAAGCGCTGTACCAGGCGCTGTCATTTCGAGTATTTCTAAAAGAGGATTTTTTTCGTTGCCCATAGACTACTCCTTCCATATTTTTTCTATTGCCTCGCCAATAAAGGAACATTCAATCAGCTGCATACCTGCAAACTGTATTTTTTTCTTTTGATGCGGTATAATCGCGCGCTTAAAGCCCAACTGACTGGCCTCTTGCAAGCGTCGCTCTATTTGATTAACCTGTCTGAGCTCGCCAGTGAGCCCCACCTCTCCCACAAGGAGGGTATCTGCCGACACGCTTCTATCCATATAGCTTGAGGCAATGGCCATGGCCACCGCCAAATCACACGCCGGATCATCCACACGCAAGCCGCCCACAACATTGATATAGGTATCTTGGTCACCTAGGCGCAGGCCTGCGCGTTTTTCCAAAATAGCTATCAACATAGACACGCGGTCGTATTTTATGCCACTTGTCACGCAACGTGATTGGCCATAAAAAGACTTGGTTACAAGGGCCTGCATTTCTACCAAAATAGGTCGGCTGCCTTCTAGGAGCACCGTTACCACAGCGCCACTCACATCCTGCGCACGGTCAGACAAAAACACATGCGAAGCGTCGCCTACTTCCACCAAGCCCTCTTGAGTCATATCAAAAACACCAATTTCATTAATAGAACCAAAACGGTTTTTAAGCCCACGCAAAATACGGTACTGGCTTTGGCGATCACCTTCAAACAAAAGCACCGCATCCACCATATGCTCCAAAACCCTAGGGCCAGCCACACTGCCATCCTTAGTCACGTGCCCTATAAGCACCGTCGGAATACCCAGGCCCTTGGCCCAGCTCATACAGCTTGCCGTCACAGCGCGCAATTGCGACACACTCCCTGGTGCCGATTGCACAGAAGGATCAAAGACTGTTTGCACAGAATCTATAATGAGCAAATCCCATGGGCGCATACGCACAAGGGCATCGAGATTTTCCGCGTTGTTTTCCGTCACAATATGAATGCGCTTGCTTGCAACATTCAAACGCTCTGCACGGTTGCGAATTTGTCCCTTGGATTCCTCGCCAGAAACATAAAGAATATCCCCCGTGCCTTCTAAGGTATCCATCAGCTGCATGGTGATGGTGGATTTGCCAATACCAGGATCCCCACTTAGTAGCACCAACTCACCCTTGACCAAGCCACCGCCAAGCACGCGATTGAGCTCACCATTTCCGGTATCAATGCGCTTGCTGTCTGTGGTGCTTATTTGATCTAGGGTTTGCGGCTTGCTGCTCGTTTCTAGAGGCGATTGAAGCTGGGCGCGTCCACTCTTTTTTTCCGCTGGCGCCGCCACCACCTCTTCCACAAAGGCGTTCCATGCACCACAGTCAGGGCAACGCCCCAACCATTTCGGTGCCACATGGCCACATTCCTGACAAACATATTTTGTTTTTGCCTTTGCCATGCCCTCGCCTCCTTTGCAGTAAACGTTAATGAACTTATTATACAGTATAGCCGAAAACTTGTCTTGAAAAAACAAAAAGCGACCAAATAGGCCGCCTTTTTTTAATTTTCCTCTTCCAAATCCACAATTTTCAAAGTCTTGCCCAATGGGCGCAAAACCTTGAGGATGGTTGTAAGCTGAGGATCCGTAAGCCCTCGTTCCATACGCGCAATAACCGGTTGCTTTACACCGCAAGCGGCTTCAATATTTTTTTGAGTCAAACTCATTTCGCGTCTGGTACGAAGAATTTCATGCACCAATTCCTGTTTCTTTTCAAAAATTTCCTCATTCACTATCATTGGTTATACTTCCCCTCTAAATCAAATTGCTTACCATAAAAAGCCGTGTTTCTACTTTTAACATCAAAATTACCATCTCCTAATGTTACTATTTATTATCCACACAATATATATATACGTCAAGAGTCTATTAACTCTTTTTGAATATTTCTCACGAATAATTATGCACAAGGTTTCTTTTCCGTTTTACGTCACGAGCTCTTCATTGACAGCAGATAATATGTTGTTGCTCAGACTACACATTATATTTTTTGAATATTCACCAACGTGTTTACCTCTAAACACATATTTTTTCAAAGGAATTGGTTGGCCAATCCTCTGTTTTAATAGTACTTTTATGCTATAAATACACATTCAATTATGTCACTCAATCCCCCTGTGTTATCAAAAAAATTAAACACTAAAACCACCGATAAAAATTTCAAAATGCCTCTTGCAATATCATCCCATCTCTGTTATTATAAACGAGATGTTTCGCCGATATAGCTCAATTGGTAGAGCAGCTGATTTGTAATCAGCAGGTTGCGGGTTCGAGTCCCATTGTCGGCTTTCTTTTTATTTGCTGATGTGGCTCAGTTGGTAGAGCAGCTGATTCGTAATCAGCAGGTCACCGGTTCGAATCCGGTCATCAGCTTATATG
>CAKQDL010000073.1 GCA_934229395.1 uncultured Peptococcaceae bacterium
GCTGGCTTAATTTCATAGAAAACACAAAGAACCCCGTTTTGAGTTGTTTCAAAACGGGGTTCTTCGACAGTCTGAGCACCTACCTTGCGGCAGGTGCTTTTTTTTATTCATCGTGTTGGTCGACTTCGCTGTAGATGATGGCGCCGTCGGTGATGCTAATGTCGTAGTCGTATTCTTGGGTGGCGGTGGAGAATTCTACGTTCCACACGTCGAGGCCGCGTTCTCTGTCTTTGTCGATGTCGATGTGGGTGGTATCGGCTTTATTGACTTGGGCGTCTTTTAGGGCGATATCGAGGGCTTGGTCTTGGGTGATGCTGCCTTCTGTGGCTGTGGTGGTGCTTTCGGTGGTGGTGGCGTTATTTGCGTTTTGGGCGGTTTGACCACTGCCTGGGTTCTTTTCGATTTCGCTTTTTAGAATATCGCCGGTGTTGGCGTCGATGTCGTAGTCGTATTCTATGGCGTTTTTATTGTCGTAGAAGGACACTTCGTAGACGTTTTTGAGGTCATCTTTGTCGAGTTTGGTAAAAAGGCGGGTGACGTCATTTTCGGTGAGCTTGGCGTCTTTAAGTGCAATGGTTTGGGCTTCTTCCCTGGTGAGGGTGGCTTCTTTGGCCCCATTCCAGGTGGCGTTGGCAACGAATCCTATGGCTGTGCCGAGCACGAGGGCTACAAGGGCTATAACAACGGCTTTTGTTTTCATAATGGAAGCTCCCTTCTTAATATGAGCATTGATGTCTTATTAATGCGAGTATATCATAGAAGGGTGCTCGGGTAAAGCTTTTGTAAAAAATTTAACCAAGTACTGATGATTCAATCCGTAAGGGCGAGGATGCGGGCGCGCAAGGATGAGAGGGCGCGTTCTTTGCGGCGGTGGAGGGTGGTTTTGCTCACGCCGAGGCGTTCGGCTAGGGCGCGCTCGGTGGTTTCGCCTAGGACGAGCTGCCAAATCATTTCGCGCGTGTCCTCGTCAAGCTCGGAAAGGGCTTGGCGTAGGGCGCTGAGGCGTGAATCGTCTTCTTGGGGGACGCTCATGAGATGGCTTTCGACCATCATGCCGGCGTCTTGGAGGCGCTCGAGGGAGGCCTCGTGGGTCATGGCGCAGTTGTGCAAATAGCGGGCGCGCTCGTGGCATTGGTAATAGGCTTTGTACACCTCGTCACTCACGGCGATGCGTTGGCCGTGGACGAGGAGGGTTTTTGCTTGGGTCATGGTGTTTACCTCCGGTTCAATGGTTTGAACCGTTCCGGAACGGTATGACCCTAGTATGCCACGCGCGCTCCTTGGTGGCCGTAGGCGGCGGCCACTGGCTGTGTCGCAGGATGGTCGGAGGTGTTTAAGGCAAGTTTAAACCAAAAAGTTACAAAAAATACACGCGCGCGGCCTTTGTTACAAAGGTGGACAAAAAGGGAACATATGCTTGATTACATTTGGACGATGAATGGGCGCAAAGGGCGTGGTTGAGGGAAATGCACGCCAATGTCTGAAAATTGGCCAAAATACAGTTTTATGACAATGGGGGCAAAAAGGTGGTCAAATGGCGCTCGATTGTGTAATATAATAGAAGTTTCGGGATAGCATTTCCGAGCATTCACTAAAAGATAGCGCGGCAATTTGCATGGCGCTGCGCAAAAAATGACAGAGTTGGCTGAAGCTTGGCCAACAAAGGAAGGAACGTGACCCTCTGTGAACTTGAAGAAACTACTTGCAACACTTACCATGACTGTAATGATGACAAGCATTGTGACCCCTGCCTTTGCCGACGATACCGAATCTGTAGACGGCGCTACGCCAAACCATTACGCCATTGCCCAAGCTATGGCAGCTGCCAAAATTGATGGCGTGGATGTGGACAACAACGGCGGCAGCCAAGACAATGGCAGCGGTGACAATACTGGAGATACCGAAGCAGTTGGTTACGATTATGTCACCCTGGAAAGTCCAGCCAAGAACATTGGTGGCACCATGTATTTGCCACTTCGCGCAACCTACGGCGCTATGAAAAACTGCGCTCTTAATGTAGAGTATAAGTACAATGGCGAAAACAAGATTGTGCTCGATGGTACCGATCAGCTTTACGAATTGTACCTCGCCAGCGACGAATCTTCCATTAGCCTCCAAGAAGGCGGCACCGCTTACCCGCTCACCCGTATTGACGGCGTGCTTTATGTAACGGTGGATTTATTTAAGGACACCATCACCACCGCCAAGATCGAGCTCAGCGGCGACAAACTCTTGGTGCTCCGTTCCAACACGGCTACCACCGTGTGGAGCGATGCGTTTTGGGGCAATATGAACACCTACACCCCGTCCCCAGTGACCCCAAGTGAACCAACCACTCCAGAAAAACCATCTACCCCAGAAAAACCATCTACTCCATCCACCGATGGCACCTTGGGCGCACAAATTGTAAACAACGCCCTCCAATACCTTGGCGTGCCTTATGTATGGGGCGGCACCACTCCATCAGGCTTTGACTGCAGCGGTTTTGTACAATATGTGTACGCACAAATGGGCATCAGCATCCCTCGCGTGACCTACGACCAGCAAGCAGCCTGCACCCCTGTTTCCCTCGTGAGCCTCCAACCAGGCGACCTCGTATTCTGGGGCTATAGCGCTTACCACGTAGGCATTTACATTGGCAATGGCCAATTCGTTCACGCACCAGCACCAGGCCAAAGCGTAAAGATTCAAAGCTACAGCGAATATCCATACGAAAGCGCCGGCCGCATCATCTAACAATTTTGCACCCTCTTAGGAGGGTGTTTTTTCTTTGTCTAAAAACGTGTATAATAGAAGAAACCATTGTCAAAGGAGAATCATTATGCGCATTGCCAGACTAAAAATTGACCAGCAGATTTATTATGCCGATGTGGACGATGCCCTAAAAACGGCCACCCTTATTGACGGCGATATTTTTGGCCCAAGTATAGATTTAACAGAAACCACCGTGTCCCTCGATGAATGTGAGGTTTTGGCTCCGGTGAAGCCGAGCCATGTGTATGCCATTGGCCTCAACTACGCGGCCCATGTGGACGAATTTAAGCACATCGACCCAACCCGCGCCAATCCGGATGCGCCGATTGCCTTTTTGTGCGCCTCCACAGCCATCACCGGGCCGGATACAGAGATTGTTATCACCGAGCCTGAGCACAATGTGGACTACGAAGGCGAGCTTGTTGCCGTGATTGGCCGCCGCGCCCAAAACGTGAGGGAAGAGGACGCCCTAAGCTATGTGCTTGGCTACAGCTGCGGCAACGACGTAAGCGATCGCAATTTCCAAAACAGCGACCGCCAATGGCTCCGCGCTAAGAGCCAACGCACCTATAAGCCCCTCGGCCCATGGCTTGTGACAGGTATCGACAACCCACAAAACCTCCAGGTACGCAGCTATCTCAACGGCGAACTCGTGCAAGACGGCAACAGCGAGCTCATGCTCTTTAACGTGGCCCGCCTCATTGCCCACATCAGCGCCTTCACCACCCTCTACCCAGGAGATGTCATCTACACAGGCACCCCAAAAGGCGTCGGCCACCTCAAAGCCGGCGACGTGATTGAAATCGACATAGAAAAAGTAGGCCGCCTGCGCAACAGCGTGGTGAATAAGGGCTAAGGCGGAGCAATACGCAAAACCACACCCTCATCCGAGTTTTCTTCCGCCCTGCTCCAGAAAACCCACCTTCCCCCTCAAGGGGGAAGGCTTCATGAATGCATACACGACTATTCTAGAAATCAAACTTTGTCGACAGTCTGCAAGCTCTCCTTCGGAGGACTTTCAGCTTGTCGAAAAAGGTCGCCAATCGGCGGCCTTTTTCGTATATTTTGCCCAAATATACGATATAATATAAATGGGTGATAAATATGTTGAAGAAAAAACTAAGCAACCGCAATGTAATTGAATTTGTAAGTTTAGAAGCTATGGTGCCAGAAGACCATCTTCTAAGAAAAATAGATGCAGTCATAGACTTCGATGCAATCTACGATATAGTAAAAGATTTATATTGTGAAGATAATGGTCGTCCAAGTGTCGACCCTGTTGTGCTGTTTAAAATTGTTCTTCTCCAACATATATACGGCATTCCTTCATTACGCCGTACTCTTGCCGAAATTAATATGAATATGGCTTACAGGTGGTTTCTTGGCTATGCCATCAATGATGCCATTCCTCATTTTTCAACGATTAGCTATAACTTTAAACATCGGTTCACCCCAGATACCATTGAAGCAATCTTTCGATGGGTATTGAATCTTGCTGCTGAGGGCGGTTACCTAGACACTTATGCTGTGTTTATCGATGGCACACATATTAAAGCTAATGCCAATATGAAAAAGAAAGCCAAAAAGATAGTTCCTAAGGAGGCAAAACGATACACCACACAATTACAAAAAGAAATAAACGAAGATCGAGAAGAACACGGCAAGAAGCCTTTTGACTTCGACGATAATCCACCACAGGAAGAAAAAGAAAGCACCGTTTCTACCACCGATCCAGATAGCGG
>CAKQDL010000074.1 GCA_934229395.1 uncultured Peptococcaceae bacterium
CAGCTTGTCGAAAAAGGTATATTTTCAGCATAGGCGTGTATGCATTCGTGAAGCCTTCCCCCTTGAGGGGGAAGGTGGGTTTTCTGGAGCAGGGCGGAAGAAAACTCGGATGAGGGTGTATTTTCACCGCACTTTACAGCTAAATCGATCATTCGCTGGCGCTCATACCCCTCATCCGTCGGCTACGCCGCCACCTTCCCCCCAAGTGGGGAAGGCTCATGCTATTCTCCGAATCTTTCTATTCACATACACGTTTTAGCTTTTTCTACAGCCTGGGACAAAGGACCGTGCTTATACTGGCACGGTCCTTTTTTATGCGCTTATTAGAACTTTGCGCCGGTGGCGTCGTCGTCGCCGGTTTCGTCTTCGGTGACGCAGGCAGCCATGGCTGAGGTGTAGCCTAGAGCTTCTGGTACTTCGGTGATGTTATCGAGCATCCCTTCTGCTGCGCCTGGCATACGGAAGGTCATGTTGTTGATGCGTTCTACTGGTACTTCGGTTGGTTCTTCGAGCTGTGGCACATAGCTGTATGGGTAACGGTATGCGCGGTAAATCATTGGGTGGCTCACTTCGTCAAATGGTGCGCGGTATTCCCAAACGATTTCTTTTTCTGGGGTAACTTCAAACAAGCGGCAGAAGCAGCCTTCGGTGATGAGGGTGTTGCCGTTTGGAAGGCGTTGTGCTGCAGAGATAAGTTGGCTATAGAAGGTGGTGTTTTCTACAATGCTCATCATGCCTTCTTTGAGGTCGCTGCCCTTGAAGCTCCATTCGAGCTTGAGGGTGGTTGGATTGATTTCGAGCACGCGGGAGTGGTCGCGAATGTCGACCTTGGTGCCGTCCACGCTCATGCGGTCTGGAATGCCATAGCCTGCCCAGCCACCATTGTCGAAGATAAGGATGTTGCCTTCACCAGGGAGGCCCTTTGGAATCATGTGGCAGTGGTGCTGACCAATGATTTGCCCAATTTTGCGAAGCTCCTTGCTTTCGGTGAAGTCTGGACCAATCTTCCAAACGATTTTACCTGTTTCCTTAGAAATGATGGCCATGATGTTGGATTCACGCGCATCCCAGATGATGTTGTCTGGATGGAAGCGTTCATCGCCTTGGTCGTACCATTTGTTAGGACCTAGGGTGCTCATGGAGTTGATGTGCATCCAGTCGCTCATTTCGCCAGTTTGGGTGAAATGTTGGTTAGGGTTACGGAAGAGAACGTTCTTGGCTGCTTGGGAGAAACCGAGCTCGTTGAAGTGTTCGCTCACGGTCCATTTCCAAACGATGTTGCCTTCCCAGTCTACTTCGATGATGGTGTCATCCAAAAGACGCTTATCGCTAATGCGCTTGTTGTAAAGGTCAGAGTGGCAAAGGATAAGGGTGTTGCCGCTATCGGTCTTGCATTCCATGCCTGGCACATAGTAGCCTACTGGATTGCCTTCGCGTTGGTAGTCGTGGTGCTGACGTGCCATCCAGCGTGGTTCATGGCCTTCGTCCTCGATGTAGTCTTTGTGGTCAAACTTCCACACAACGTTGCCGTCCCAGTCGAGCTGAGTAAGGTCGGTTTGGTCTTGATAGGAAAAGGCGCCATCACGAACACCCAAGCTACCCATAACATAGCCGCCTGGGAGAAGCTTATTTGGGAAGCCTTGGAAATTCTTCCACACCTTCACAACCTTGCCGTTCATGTCGATAAGCACGGCGCCTACCTTTTTGATTGGCATAAGGGTGTAACCGTTGAAGCATTTTTCTGGATTGTAGATGGTGGTACCTGTAGGGAATACACTTGGCATTGGCATAATAAAGCCCTCCTGTTGTTTATTGATTCAGCCTGCGCTGTTCTTGACTTGCCTCTATTCTATGCAATCCATAATTATTTTTAAATAACACGTGTTAATCATTAGTAAAATTTATAAAAGCAAAAAGTGCTATCACTGAATGTTTTCAATACGTAGCGCTTCTTTCTTATTATTTTTCATCAGCTTCGTATCTATAACCGATTGTTTTTTCGCTTTCAGCATAAGCATTCAGCTTATCTGGCGAGAGCAAAAGCAGGCCCTCCTTGGTACGTGCCACAGTGCCCTCTTCTTTGAGCACGCGGATGATACGCGCCACAGTCACCTTATGCACCGAAAGGAATTTGGCCATTGTCACATTGGTGTAATTTTTAGGCAGCAAACGCCCTTCCTTTGTGTCCTCACTGTGCTCTAGCAAAAATTTACACAGCTGCCCAGCAGCGCTTCCTTCTTGTTTCACCTGAAAAAGCTCGTACAATCTTACATATTCTTCCATAGAAAGGCGCACCACATCCTCCAATAGCTTTGGATGCTCCAATAAATAATCCATACATACTTTTTTGGGAATACGATAGCAAATACAATTTGTGTGCGCTATAAAATTGCTGGTGCTTGGACCAGGGTGGTAAAATATCAGCACCCCAACCAGTGACTCAACCAGCCTATCGCCAGCTTTGGTGCTCAGTATGCTTTCATTGCCAGACACCGTAATGATTTCACGGTAAATGACGCCTTTTTTTAGATAATACACACAATCAACCTCTTGACCGGCATAAATTAAAACGTCACCTTTCCTAAAATGACACTCATTGACGCCTGGAAGCGTTAGAAAATCCATACGCATTCTCCCTCCCAATTTTTACGTCTTCTTTTATTATAGCAAAAGTGCATAACTTCTTAAACGAAAGATTAGCACGTGCTACTCTTATAAACCACCTAACCATGTTATACTTAACCTAACCATGTTATACTTAATGGAAAATGAATTTTAGGAGGAATTCTGTGAATACCCAGAAAAGCAAAGGTTTTTATACCTCTATTCTTGTGATGATTGCAGTGACGAATTTCACGGCCATGATCAACGTCACGGCCATGACCATTCTTTTACCGGTGTTTATGCGTGAGTTCAACACCAGCATCATCACCACCCAGTGGGTTGTTACGGCCTATATTTTGGCAACCTGCATTGTGGCGCCAGCGGTAGGCTACCTTAGCGACCGCATCAGCCTCAAGCGCACCTTTCTTTTATCCATTGCTGGCTTTGCAGCATCCACAGCCCTCATTGGGATGATGAGCAACATTTACATCGTGATTGCCTTGCGTTCCTTCCAAGGTGTGTTTGGTGGGATGCTCATGCCCCTTACCCAGTCGATGATTTACCAGCTTTTTCCACGCCACAAGCAATCCCAAGCCATCAGTATTTGGGCCACCACCAACCTTTTGGCACCAACCTTGGCGCCTAGCCTTGCGGGGATGATTTCGGACGTTTTGAGCTGGCGCTGGATTTTCTTTGTACAGGCCCCAGTCCTTGTGGCCATTTTCTTTGTGGCCAGCCGCCTGCTTCCAAGGGAAAGCACTCAGCCAAGCAAGCACAGCTTTGACTACACAGGCCTTCTGCTTTCTCTTGTGGGCTCCCTCTGCCTACTTTTGGCCTTTAGCAACATCACCGTTTGGGGGCTTTTGAGCGTGCCTGTTGTGAGCCTCACCCTTGTGGGTTTTGTGGCCTTGGTGCTCTTTTTCTATTTGGAAAACAAAAAGGTCCATCCACTTTTGCACGTCAAAGTCTTTGGTTATGAAGGCTTTTTGAGCAGCGTCATCCTGCTTTGCGTGGGCGCTGTTTTAATCAATGCAGCCAACAACATTTTGCCTGTCTTTATGCAAAACATCCTAGGCCTATCCACCACCCAATCGGCCCTTGTGATGCTCCCTGCCCCTCTTGTATTGATGTTTTTGGTGCCAATCATGGGCAAATACTACGACACCATCGGCCCGCAAAAAATGCTCTACGCTATTATGAGCGTGGGCATTGTGGCCTGCCTGGCCTTGGGTGCCATTAATGAAACCACAGGCATTCTCTTTATCATCTTCGCCCTTATTTTGCGCGATATTGGCTCAGGCTCCCTCAATATGCCAGCCACCAACATGGGGATGCAAGCCGTGCCCGCCGAATACGCCACCCACGCCGCAGCCGTCACCTCCTGGATGCGCCAATGCGTCATTTCCCTAGCCATTGGCCTTTCAAACACCTTCCAAACAGCCCGCACCGAGCACTACCAAAGCCTAGATGGCGCCGCGAGCTATAACCTCTGCTACGCAAACGCCATGAGCGACCTCTTCCACATCATCACCATCTGCTTCGTCATAGGCCTCGTAGCCGTCTACTTCTCCAAATCTCGCAAAAAAGCATAACCCAAAAAAGCCCTGCGACCAGCTTTGATATGCTCCCTATATAGCAAACAGTGAAATAACAAATCACTGACAGCTATATAGGGGGCATTTTATTATGGGCA
>CAKQDL010000075.1 GCA_934229395.1 uncultured Peptococcaceae bacterium
TATTCTTTTGCTGGAAAGATAGGTCATTGCCAGGATCACAAACGTCTCGAATCATCGAGGCGTTTTTTTATTGCGTGGAAGGATAGAAATCGCAAAACCGTGCGATTTCATTTTCGTGTGCCTCACCTTACGTTTGGTGGAAGGCAAAAGTTATTCCCCCTACGTTTACCTACACACAAAAAAGCGCTCGCATTTTCGTCTTGAAAATGCGAGCGCTTCTTTTATACTGCACTAGCCACTATTCGGCGATATAGCGGGCTAAGATGGTGGCCATTTGGGCTCGGGTGGCTGTTTCTCTTGGTGAGAGGGTGGTGGCGGTGGTGCCTGTTAGGAGGCCGGCTTCTTTGGCCCAGGCCAGGGATTCGTAGCTCCAGCTGTCTTTATCCACGTCGCTGTAGCCGGAAAGGTCGGCTGTTTTGCTCACGTCTTGGCCGTCGTATTTGGCGTAGTTGGCGAGCATGGCTGCCATTTGTTCACGGGCGAGGGCTTCGTTAGGACGGAAGGTGCCGTCTTCAAAGCCACGCACGATGTCGTTTTCTGCGGCCCAGGCGACGGCGGTGGCATAGTAGGCGTCATCCGTTACATCGCTAAAGCCCGCCGCCTTTTCTGTATCAGGCTCGCCGGCCAAACGATAGAGAATGGTCACAAGCTGGCCGCGGGTGGTGGCGCTTTGTGGTGAAAAATGGCCACTGTCGTCGGTGCCTGTCATAAGGCCGCAGTCTCTGATGGTTAACACGTCGTCATAATACCAAGCGTCCTTTGGTGTATCTAGGAAGGCGCGGCCGTCTGTGCCACAGAGGGTGTAGGTGTTGCCGGCGTAGTCCATAAATTCTACAACAACGCTGTCTTTATCAAAGCCTGTGAGGTCAAAGGTAAGGGTGGTGTCCTCTGGGGTGTCATCCTCATAGGTTTGGCGGTAGTCTGTATAGTTTTCACCATCGGCATTTTGGGCTACTGCAATGGCATACATCACGCCTACATTGTCGGTGAGGTTGATGTTTAAGCTCTCGCCACTAACCTCCCAGCTATTGCACTTAGGTGAAACGCGGTCCACCTTAAAAGGCATGGTGATGGATTCGTTCTTGCTGCCAGTGACATCGTTTTTCGCAGTTGCAGTGAGGGTGTAGCTGCCGTCTTCGAGGCCATCAATGACATCTTGATTGATTGTTAGATAGTTTGTGGTGTTTTTATATAGGGTGTTGGTGCCAGTAAAGGTATCTCTAAAAATGACTTGACCCTGGCTATCTTTAATCACTACATTGGTGGCTTGCATCTGACGTAGTGGTGTGACGGCAACCATAAGATCATCAAACATATAGTCACCATTTGGAGAGATGGCTACATAGTCTTCGTTGCCACTAAGATTGGCATCAAGGCCAAAGAGGAGCTTACAAAAGTAGTTGGTGCCAAGATAGATTGAAATATTGGCTGCATAGTTGCTCGTAAGGCCAGTAAATTCTTGGCGGCCGCCTTGGAGGAAGGGCTGGTCAAGGCCGGCTTGTGCTGCCCAATCGCCGTAATAGCCCATATAAGGCAGATGAACGCTTGGGTTGGTGTCATTTGAAAGGGAGATATAACCATCGACAAAGAAGCCGTTGGTGAAGGTTTCGAGATTTTCTGCGACGTCACTCTTATCTAAGGTGACGGTCACTTCAATTGGCACGCTGCCGCCAGCTGGCACGGTCACGGACTCAGGCGCATCAATTTTTGTAGTGGCGAGGGCGCGCATGTCGGTGAGGTTGCCGTCTTCGTCGGCGCCGTCGGTGATGACGCTCACGCTCACTTTGTCGTAGGTGACGTCTTTATCGGTGAGGTTTACGGCTGTGGCGTGGAGGGTGAAGGTATTGCCAAGGTCGCTACCAAGGCTTATTTTGGATTTTTCGCCATCGCCTAGGAGAATGACTGGGGTTTCGGTGGCAGCTTCGAGGTTCACCAGCCCCGCACCCTGCTGACGAGGGGACACTTGTACACCGTCTTCTTGGGTAAGGATGGTGGCTGTGGACATCATGAGATTTTCAATGCGTTGGGTAACGCCGCTGCTCACGTCCATGGCTGGGTAACGGCTCGCGTTTTCTTTTAAATATTGGCGCATGAGGGTGGCGCAGCCAGCGAGGGTTGGGGCGGCCATAGAGGTACCGTCAAAAAGTTGGTAGACGTTGTCTTCCTTCGATGGGTAGGAGGAGTAGATGGCGCCGCCGGTAGCGGTGATATCAGGCTTGAGGACGAGGCTGTTTTGCGCCCCCCAGCTAGAAAAACCGCTCATGGTGGAGGAAGAGGTTTCCGTTGTAACGGAAGGTGCTTCCGTGTCACCTTTCACGCGCACCCCATCCAAAAGGGCTTCACCGGCTGCTTTGGTGACACAAATGGTAGGAATGAGGTCTGGTGAGATAAAGCTCGACTGGGCAAGAATGTCGTTGTCGGAACGAATGATTACGCCAACGGCGCCGGCGGCTTGGGCGTTTTCGCATTTTTCGGCGAAGGTGATTTCGCCGCGGTCAATGACGGCAATTTTGCCTGTGAGGTCCTTGTCCTTGAGGTCCTCTTTCTTCCCTAGGTTCACGTAGACCGTGTCGTAATAGGTATCACCAAAGGCCTCGCCAAAGGAAAGGGCGTTTGAAGGTAGATAAGGGATGGCGTCATGGCCTTCAATAGAAAGGTTTTGTTTTTCGAGCTGCACGCTGGAGGCATCCACAGAAGCGACAGCTGTAGATGCATCGTAAACGGCAGGACAACCTGTGGTGTAGTTGTCCATTTCCGTGGCAGTGGTCGTGGAGCGAGCGGCATTGCTTGCGGCAACAGAAAGGTAGATGTCACTTTTAACAACATTGTCAAAGGCACGGGCTTCGGTCGCGTTGGCGCTGGCACCGCAAGAAGTGCCATAGCTCATGTTGATGGTGTTTGCCCCAAGCTTCACAGCGTCGTCAAGGGCTGCAGTAGCCGCTGCACCATCAAGATCCAAACCACCAGCACTAACGGCCATAAAGACAAGCTGGGCCTCTGGTGCCACACCGTCAAAGGTGGTGCCATCGAGGCGTGTGCCACCGCGGCCTACGGCAATACCGGCCACGTGGGTACCATGGGCACTGTCTTCATCGCTAGGATAGGTATCTGCACTTTGTGAAGCATAGTTGAATACATAAGGCAGCTTGGAAGAGCGGTAGACATCTTCGAGGGCGGTGTCGCTGGAGATGTTCAAAAAGCCATTTTTAAGAAAGAACTCAACCTCGCCTTTGGTCAAGGAGGGACTTTCCACCTCGCCAGAGAAAAATTCGTGGTCACAATCAAGCTCAGAGTCAATCACAGCCACAACCTGGCCTTGGCCCTTGATGCCTTGGTCTTGGAGAACGCGGGCGTTGGTGTCATCCACTGGGGCGTAGGAGGCGGTGCTTGGGGTGGCATTGCCTTCTATTGGCTCAGCAATGGTGTAGGTTTGGGCCACGCTCACGTTCTTTACGCCATCCAGGGCCTTGATGTCATCCATAAGGCTCGCATCGGCTTCAATCACAAAGCCATTGACGGCGTGGGTGTAGGTGTAAAGCGGCGTAAGGGAGGCCTCAGCGGTTTCGGCGCTGCCGTTGCGGCTTGTGGCCACGCCACTGCCTTCGAGGCTAGCAATCTGGCTCAAGATGGCCTTTTGGCCAGCAACGACTTCTTTGTAATCGCTATCGGCCGATTTGCTTGCTAGATAGTCTTGGGTAGAGGTGTTTTGGGATGTGGTCACCTCGTTGGCGCTTTCGAGCACCGATGGGGCCTCAAGCTCCACAATTAGGCGCACCGTCCCCGTTGGTGCTTGCTCTTGCACGATTGGCTCAGCAAAGGCCGACACCGGCCACAGCGTGAGCGCAAAGCACAGGAGCGTGATGAGACTAGTGAGTTTGCGTTTCATGATGAATCCTCCTTGCTTTTTTATTTAAGTGTAGCATAAACGCGCGACCCAAACCGCAACTTTTGACGCGATGAGGAGAAAAAATTTGGTGGGGTATGGATAGAATTGGCAAAAAGCGCTCGCATTTTC
>CAKQDL010000076.1 GCA_934229395.1 uncultured Peptococcaceae bacterium
CGCGATCTTTAAGGAGCGGAACACCATCGGAACAATGGCGTATTCCAATGTGTCCATTGGATGCCTCAAAACATTGCTAACCGATTTTAGAAAACCACGAATTTTCATGGCCTCCCTGACTTCTCCAAATTCATGCAGCACAGTCGGAGCAAACCGGAGCATGACAATCAATACAAGCATGATACGGGTAGGAATCGGCATTTTTCGCAGGCTGGCTGTCAGCTTACCGGACGGGATTTTCGCCAGGAGATAAGCTGGCATGGCAGGCAGCAGCAGTTTGTAAATCATGCTGAGTAACAGTGGAGAGGGGATGCCGATCTGATATTTTGTCTCGATCATCAGCCATACAATCGCCGCCAAATAAACTGCAAAGCATCCCAGAGCCTGTTTATATAAGCCGAACCAGCAGAGGATTAAAAAGATCAAAAAGCTAAAACAACCATGCCCTAAAAAACTTGTTGTAAGAAAGGTCACGATGCAGGCGCACAGCGTAAGGAAAAGAACTGTGCGCCCATCGATCTGGTCAATGCGTTTTTGCTTTTTTTCTCCGACCATCATCCTACAATACCTGCTTTTTGGAAATGCTTTCTGAGCAACCGCTGGCCGAACAATGTACCAAGAATTGCAAGAACCGCAGTAATGACAACACCCAGAAGCATCAGCGCCGGAGAAGTCACCATAGAGAGCTGCATATTCAAGGTATTTGCATCAAAACCGCTGCTTGCTGCCATTTCCTGATAGCTGTCCCAAGACCACCACAGCGGTACGGCACAGCCTACAAAATTTCCGATTGAGTTGACCATCCAGCCAATTCGGTTGCGAACTGCGCTTCGGTATGTATTCTTGCCAACCATGCATAACTCGGCAATGAGGGCTACAATCAAGAAATAGGGAACCAAGAACATATAACCCATAACACCTTGGATTAGTCCATAAACTGCAGCCCAAGCAAACAACAATCCGTGTTTGTTAATGCGATTTGCCGCAACCAAATAAAAAGTTGCTCCGACAAATGCATCAATTCCAGCGGAACCGTACAAATATACTACCGGGAAAGGCAATGTAACCATACCAATCACCATTGCAATCGTGAAATTGATGACCATCATTGCGGCAATCGTCATAATATCGCGAACGCCAATTTTTTTCTTTACCGTTTGTTCCATTCCAGAACCCTCCTTAAATAAAATAGCGTCGTGGTTAGTTACAACTAACCACGACGCTATTTTACAGTAGTTCGCATCCGCTAACTAATCCAAATGAAAAGACAGTCGCCCAAAACAGCCCAAAAGTTAATTTGATTTTTTTACTTTACGATAATCCTTTGGAAGCATTCCAAACACTTCTTGAAAAGCCCTCGCAAACTTACTAATGTTTGAATATCCAAGTTCGCCAGCTATTTGCGTGATGGATTGATCAGTTTCCTGCAAATAAACAGCCGCAAGATTCATTTTATACTTTTTGATATGAGCATAGGGCGTATCACCATAAATCTGCTTGAAAATAGCCTGAAATGTGACCTTGCTCATTGGTTCTTTTCGTAGGAGTTCTTCTATGGACAGTTTTTTATCCAGGTTTTCTATAAGTTGATGGCGGATACGCTTAATGATTTCAATTTGCTCTTTGGAATAATACGATGCTTCATATTGATCTTCAATTCGCAGTTGTTTGATATGGTAAAAGAGTTCCAATAGTTTTATACGGAAGTAATCTTTTCCCTCCACGCCTTTTGCAGCGTATAATTCATCAAAGATATGTAATAATCGCTGTGGTGTCCGGCACAAAAACCACTTTTTTTCTATTTCCAATTCTTGTCCAAGATTTAAGACATCAATATTATAGTAAGAAAAAATTTGTTTTGTTTTCACATCAATAGAATCTTTGTCAATCACACAACTCAATCCAACACTATATCCAAAGGGAAAAGAATATGCCGCAGGAACATTAGCAAGAGCATTAATACATAATTCTCCTTCTTTCATGTGAAAAACCTTATTATTCCTTAATTCAAACTCAACGCGTCCCTTTTGGTAATGACGAATTTCAATGATATTTTTATTGGGAATAGGCTCATGGAAAGTGTCTGAGCAATTAAAATCCATAAAAATTAAATTGATACCAGGGAATAATGAGTAATCATATAAAGTTCCAGTCCCATTGCATTTATATTTTACTTGAACATAATCATCATATTTATCAGAAATTACAGCACATTCACCGTACCATTCTGACTCATGGTAGCCTTTCATATTTACTTCCACCTCTCCACTGGTTAGTATATGCTAATTGCATAATAGATTCTTTTTGACATTTCGTCAAGGAAAGTGGCAAGCAATGCCGGTGTTAATACACACAGGCCCGCAGAGAAGAAAATCCCTCCGTGATTTTCCCCTCCGCTTTGCTTGTTGAGGGCAGCGCCCCAAGCCCCTTTGAACGCAGAATTTTATTCTGCGGCTACGCGTCCGATGGACGCTTATGACCATGACCGGCTTACCGCTGGCCGTGGTCTTTTTCCTGTTCCTTTTTCTGTTCCTCGTCCATTTTCAGCAGCCGGTCCACATTGGCCTTTGCCGTCAAAAGTTCCCGCATTTCCTCACGGGAACGCCGGTACTCGGCATAGGTCTTTTTCTTTTCTTCCAGCAATTTCGCATACTCTGTCTGCAGGTCTTTGACCTTGGGCTGCTTCTTCACGCCCATCTCGTCAAAGGCATTTTTGGCTGCCTTATGGAGCAGGATTTCCTGCTCATGTTCCTCCCGGAATTTTCGGGAATAACCGGCCTTGCGGTAGGCTACATAGGTTTCACGGGTCTTGGCATAATTTACGATGTGAGTACGCAGAACAGCGATCTCTGCCATGCGCTTTTCAGCCGCCTTGATCTGCGCCGACAGTTCGTTGTGGTGGGCGGTGGCTGCCGCCGCTTTTTCTGCCAGTTCCGCATAGTCCAGCAGCTGATGTTCAGTGAGAAAATTTACAGTCTGCGCCATCTGTTTCAGGTTAAAAACCTTGGCCCAGCACGCATATCCAGCGCCTTTCCCAGCCTGTAATTTTGCCTGAATGTCCACCAGTAGATTGACCTTGGGTGGCTCTGCCTGTGTGACCGTTTTCTTTCGTGGGGTATGCGTTTTCTTCCCGGAGAGAACTGTCTGCAAATCTTCCGATCCATATCCTTCGCCCAGGCTGTCCATGCGGGCAGGTTTCTTCCATCCGGCACAACACAGATTGATAGATTTTCCTCGTTTGGTCACTTCACAGCCTGCATCTTGCAGGAGCTTTAACAGCTCATCCAGATCCGAAGGTTTCTTTTCTAAAGAGGCGTCTATCAGCTGGCGAAGCTGCTCCCGATGGGATGGCTTGGCCTACTCGCCCAGCCATTTGTTGTAGCTTTTTCCGTGGGGCTTGGGATTCTCCACAATGGACAGTCCGTTCTCAATGCAAATGGTGTCGCTCAAGCGCCGGACAGCCCTGGTGCTGCCCCAAAAGTTGCGGAACTCTCGGTCACAATCCGTATTGACCGCCGACCAGATGATGTGATTATGAACATGCGATTTGTCTATGTGAGTGCAGACCACAAAGGCGTGATTGCCCTTGGTAAACCTCTTGGCAAACTCCACGCCCAGGCGATTGGCTTCCTCCGGGGTAATCTCACCGGGTTTGAACGACTGGCGCACATGGTAAGCAATCACATCGTCCGCCCCGCGCACCCGCCCGGTGGCGGCGATGTACTGTCGCTTTGCCAGCAGAAACTCTGCATCGGCGGTCCGGCTGTCACACGCATAGCCGGTAATGAGTCTGCCGTTATCTGTTTTCTTTGGATTGGCCACATAATCGATGATGTCACTGATTGCCCGACTTTCTGTGCGCCCCTTGCCAACATGAAGCGGCATGATTCTTGTAGTTGCCATAGATGGAGCCTCCTTTCCAAAAAAGAAACGGCCTGCATGGTGCAGACCGCTTTCGTTATTCTATAAAATCATTCTCATCAAGAA
>CAKQDL010000077.1 GCA_934229395.1 uncultured Peptococcaceae bacterium
CCATAATAAAATGCCCCCTATATAGCTGTCAGTGATTTGTTATTTCACCGTTTGCTATATAGGGAGCATATCAAGGGGGAAGGTGGGTTTTTCGCGTGCTTTTTGCGAAAAACTCGGATGAGGGTGTGTTTTCACCAAGCCAAACAGCTAAATCGATTATTCGCTCACGCTCATACCCCTCATCCGTCGGCTACGCCGCCACCTTCTCCCCAGGTGGAGAAGGCTTTTGCTATTTACAGAAAGTTTTCTCTTTACATACACGTTTCGGGTTTATCGACACAATGAAGCTGCCCCAAAAAAGGAGCAGCTTCTTTATTATAATCCCATCACACCCATCACCAAGACCACCGAGCAGCAGCCCAGGGCCACCTTAAAGAGGCTGCCGCCGCGCCAGGCCAAGACGAGGCCGCAGACCATTGCCAAGGCACCAGCCGTCACCGACGAAGTTGCCGTCAGAATCGCCGGAAAGGTCATCACAGCCAAGGTCACATAAGGCACGTAATAGAGAAAGGAATTCACAAAGGTATTGGTAATCGGCTTACGAATCAAGGTCAGAGGGAGCACGCGAATGGCGTAGCTCGTGAGGGCACACACAAGAATATAAAGATAGGTATTCATCGTTCATCCTCCTTCGTGGACGCCTCGTTTTGGTTTGGCACAGGGAAGAAGACGGCCGCCGCACCAGCAATCAGAAGAGTCAGCACAATCGTGCGGTTGCCGCCCGACCAAGTGCTCACCACCGGCGCCACACTCGCCACATAGCTCAAAATAAAGCTGGCCGCCACCACGCCAAAAATCACGCGGCTGTTTCTAGCTGGCGGCACAATAATCGCCAAAAACATCCCAAAAAGCGCCACACCCAAAGCATTCACAATAAGCTCAGGCAGCACATCCCCAGCCATAATGCCCAAGGCCGTGCCCACCGACCACGCCGGACAGGCAATCGCAAAAGCCCCATAAGAATAGTAAGGGTTAATCAGCCCCTTGCGGTTAATGGTAATGCCGAAGATTTCATCCGTCACCGTGAGGGCCAAAAGCAAGCGATGGTGGAAAGGCGCCTCCGGTGGAAAACGCTGGCTCAAAGACGCACTCATCAGCATATAGCGCGCATTCGCCACCAACACAATGACAAACATCTCTAGTAAACTGCCCAAGGCAGCAATCACTGTCATCGCCGCATACTGCCCCGCCGACGCCATCGTCGTTGCACTCAAAATAAAGCCCTGCAGCCAATCCATACCAATCGCCGCCGCCTGAATGCCCAAGGAAAAGGACACTGCAAAATAGCCCAAAGCAATCGGCACACCATCCTTCACACCCTCGCGAAAGGCCACATGCGTATCGCGGTAGGAAGAAATGCCCTTCGTCCTAGATTTCGTCATAGATATCCCCAAACCCCACTTTCAAAATTTTCACATTAAGTACAAAATAAAGTATACAACCACGATTGACATTAGTAAAACATATAATTATTATAGAATCATAAGTAAAACAGATAGGAGACAGGCCCATGCAATCCAAGTACAGCATCATCTGCAGTGTCGTAGAGCTTGGCAGCTTCACCAAAGCCGCCGAAGCCATCAACTATTCCCAAAGCGCCGTCAGCCAAACCATCAAAAACTTCGAGCGCGAGCTCGGTTTCCCACTCCTCAGCCGCGGCAAAGAAGGCATCCACCTCACCAAAGACGGCCAAACCATCTACCCTTATATAGAAGCCGTTCACAAAGCAGAGGACGCCCTCGCCCGCCGTCAAAAAGAAATCACAGGCCTCTTCGCCAGCGACATCCGCATCGGCACCTTCACCAGCGTCAGCCGCACCCTCCTGCCAGGGTGGATGTTTGAATTTAAAGCCAGCAACCCCGATGTGCGCTTCGTTCTCGAGCAAGGCGAATACACCACCATCAGCCAATGGGTCAAAGACGACATCATAGACTTCGGCTTCGTCAATATGGACGCCACCCCAAATATGGAAGGCCACGCGCTCTATACCGACAATATGTGCGCCGTCCTCCCCCTAGACCATCCCTTCGCGCAAAAGCAATACCTCACTCTCGCCGACCTCGCCCAAGAGCCCCTCATCCTCTTAAATGAAGGCGATTTCAACGTACCCCTCCGCGCCTTTGAAGCCGCCGGTCTCAGCCCACACATCGAGTACGACGTCTACGACGACTACACCATCATCGCCATGGTGCAAAAACACCTCGGCCTATCCATCATGTACAGCCGCGTCCTCTCAGGCTACGAAGACCAAGTCGCCATCCGCCCCATCCGCGAAAACCTCAACCGCCGCGTAGGCATCATCTGGAAAAGCCAAGACAACCTCCCCCTAGCAGCCCGCCGCTTCATCGATTACATCAAAGAGCAAACCATCTAACCTTAAACCAAGCAGAGGAAAGCGCTATCCTACATTTTTTATTAGGCTGCCTATAAACCTAAAACGTGTATATGAATAGAAAGATTTGGAGAATAGCAAAAGCCTTCCCCACCTGGGGGGAAGGTGGCGGCGTAGCCGACGGATGAGGGGTATGAGCGGAGCGAATGATCGATTCAGCTGTAAAGTACGGTGAAAACACACCCTCATCCGAGTTTTCTTCCGCCCTGCTCCAGAAAACCCACCTTCCCCCTCAAGGGGGAAGGCTTCATAAATGCATACACGACTATTCTAAAAATCGAACTTTTCCTACACATTGAAACACGCCATACCTGCCTTGCGCAAGTATGGCGTGTTTTCTTATCCCCTCAGCCACGCAAGCCAATCGTCCACCTGGGCGCGGCCCTGTGCCAGGCCCATTTCCCAGGCAGCCTCAAGCTCCTCAGGGTCCGATGAGGTACGCGTCAGCGGCATCTCGTCTGGATAAATCACCAAAGCCTGACCGCTCGCCTCCATCTCCTCCAAAAGCGCCATCTGTGCATTGTAGCGATCCGCGCGCAGTCTAAAGGCCTCAATCACCTCCGGCGTATCACGGCAGAGGACCTTCGCCAAAGGCAGCTCCTTCGAAGGCTCACGGCGATAACCGCGCATATGCGTCGGCAACACCACCAAACGCTTATAGCCAGCCTCAAGAGCCGGACGCAGCGCAAAGCACTCGCGCATACCCCCGTCCACATAGCCCACCCCATCAATAAAAGTAGGCGGCATCATCATAGGCAAAGAGCTCGACGCACGGCAAATACGGCAGAGGTTATTATAAGAAGAAATATCCGCACGGTGCCAATAATGCACCTCACCCGTCATCTGGTTAAAAGCCCCAATCGCAATCTCCACATCACTTTCCGAGAAGCGCTCCCACATCCCGTTTTCCAGGTCACGATCAAAAAAAGCCTCCTCATATAAATAGTGAGAATTAAAATACCCGTTCCCCTTCATAAGCTGCTTCATCCCCATCACCTTTGGATCAGAAGCAATCCCCACAAAGCTATCGTGCAAGCGAGAAACATCGCGCAGCACAAAATTCACAGCAATCGTCGTGCCAGCACTCACGCCAGCCACAAAAGGAAACTTCATCCCACGCTCAAGCATCACAGCAGCCATCGCCCCAGTATAGGTAGAACGCATCCCGCCACCCTCAAAAACAATCGCCACATCATCAAAAAGTTCCATCATTATAAAACTCCTTTTCATTAGGAAGATACCACCAGTATACCACAGCCCCAAAACAAACGTGTTAAGACAAGGTATCATATAAAAGCAAAGCACAGCGACAAAACCTAAAAAAAAGCCTTGACATTGAGCACTAGCGAGCGTATAATACATATTCGTTGGCCGCATTGGCCGGCATTACCCGCCAAACGGGTCAGCGCCAAAGGATTTAAAATAAATCCAAAAAAAGTGTTGACAGAGGAACGTGGTCGTGGTAATATAAATGAGCTGTCGCCGAGAGCGACGGATGTTCTTTGAAAATTAAACAGCCAAGCGAAA
>CAKQDL010000078.1 GCA_934229395.1 uncultured Peptococcaceae bacterium
GCGCTGTCCGTCATCCTGGCTTCATGAATGATCTGACGGATTTCCTTCATTCCCCGGTGGTGGTGTGCATGGCTGTTGGTGTGGCTTCGTCGGCTGGGTGACCTAGGGGCATGAGGAGCACTGGTTGGTGGTTCTGTGGAAGGTTTAGGGCTTCTTTTAGCTTGCTTGGGGAAAAGGCGCCGACCCAGCAGGTGCCGAGTTCGCGTTCGCGGGCCGCGAGCATCATGTGGCTGCCCACAATGGAGGCATCGATGTCGCCAGAGTTCACGCCTTCTTCAAAAGGATTCTTCCAATATTTGTCGCTGTCCTTGCACACGCAGAGGACCACTGGCGCATCGAAGGTAAATTTGCACACGCTCTTGGCGTTGGCGCGCGCTTCTTCGCCACTGAGCACATAGACATGAATGCCTTGGTTGTTGCACGCTGTTGGCGCAATCCTGGCGGCTTCTAAAATATAGGCCAAATCGTCTTTGGAAACGGCATCGGATTTATACTGACGGACGCTATAGCGTTCTTTAGCGAGGGTTAAAAAATCTTGCATGGGTATTCCTTCTTTCCTGGTTCTTACCTCTATTTTATCATTTCCCATCTCCCGCCTCAACTGCCGATTGCGCGCCACAAGGGCCAATTTTATGCTATAATAGTCGCGAAAGCGAGGGACTGTATGATTAACGCCAGCAATTTACAAAGCGAAGTTTCCCGCCGCCTGCCAAAAATGCTGCCAGGTGAGCGTCTTAGCATCCGCACGTGGAAAAACGACCGCGGCATCACCATTACTTGCACCAACGACGGCCTTTTTTCGCTCGCCGAGGACGGTTTTTTTAACACCCTAGGTGAAAATCTCGACAAGGCTGCCCTTTTAAAAACCATGAAGCCCATCGCCAAACGCGAATTTCCCCGCAGCAACAAGCTGCGTTTGACCCAAACAAAGGAGTAAATTATGGATCAACTCACATTTTTAGGCACTGGCCACGCCTTGGCCTACCACTGCTACACCACCTGCCTCGCCCTTAGTAGTGACAACGAACGCTATTTTGTAACCGATGGTGGCGGCGGCAACGGCGTGCTTTTGCAGCTCGAGCGCGCAAACATCAGCCTTGCCAACATCACCGATTTATTTATTTCTCACAGCCACACCGACCATCTTTTGGGCTGCGTGTGGATGGCGCGCGTGATTGGCCATCTTTTTGACGCCGGCAAACGCACCGCGCCTCTCACCGTCTACGGCCACCAAAGCGTTCTCGACAACTTCCGCACCATTTGCAAGATGCTCATTGGCCGCAGCTATGCCCATTTTGACGAAAAAATTCAGCTTGTGGCTGTAGAAAATGGCGACAAGCACAACCTCGCTGGCTTTGAGGTGACCTTTTTTGACACCGGTGCCACCAAGACCGTGCAATACGGCTGGCGCGCCACCCTTTCTAACGGCGAAAGCCTCGTCTTTTTGGGCGACGAGCCTATGACCGACACCGATTTGCCATTTGCTCAGGATTGCGACCACATGATTCACGAAGCCATGTGCCTCGAAAAGGATGCTGACCGCATCCAGCCCCACCGCATCCACCATTCCACCGTTATCGACGCCTGCGCCAACGCCCGCCGTGCCTATGCGCGCCACCTCATCCTCTTCCACATGGAAGACACTGATCTCGACACACGCAAAGCGCGCTACACCGCCGAAGCCAGCGCCCATTTTTATGGCCGCGTTGATGCCCCAGACGACCTCGACACCATCATGTTTTAGGAGGATTTTATGTCATTTGAACATTTACCAGCCACGCTCGCCCAAGCCCTAGAAAAAGCCTTCAACATCACCGAGGCCATGCCCATTCAAGAAGCCTCTTATCCGCTGATTGAAGGAGGCAAAAACGTGGTGCTCCAATCCCACACCGGCAGCGGCAAAACCCTCGCCTACCTCCTACCTCTTTTGGCCAAGATGGATCCAGCCGAAAAGGCCAACACCCTCCTTGTGGTGGCACCAACCCAGGAGCTCGCTGTGCAAATTGCCGGTGTGGTCCGCGGTCTCAACAATCATCTCGAGGCGCCTTATTCCTTGGCCCTCATCCCAGGTGGCGCCAACATCAATCACCAAATCGAAAAGCTCAAAACCCGTCCAGCCGTCCTCATTGGCACCCCAGGGCGCATTTTGGAGCTCTTTAGCCGCAAAAAAATCAACGGCCAAACCATCCGCTTTGTGGTCTTTGACGAAGTGGACGCCATTATGGAACAGGAACACGGCCGCCTGATGAAGGACATTCAGCGTGCCCTCCTCAAAGATGTGCAAACCGTGGCCGTGTCCGCCTCCATCAGCATGGAAAACCAGCAATTTTTGCGCGCCCATATTCGCGGGGCAGAATTTCTCCTTTCTAACGGTGAGGCCGCCCTCAATCCAAACATTGGCAACTACATCATGCGCTGCGAAGGCCGCAAAAAATTTGACAACCTCCGCCACGCCCTAGCCGCCATGGACGGCAAGACCCTCGTCTTTTTAAACGGCGACGAAGAAATTCTCCATCTCAAAGAACGCCTCTCCTACCATCACATCGAGGCCTGGACCCTTTCGGCCGATATGAAAAAGCTCGACAGACAAAAATCCCTCGAAGAATATCGCAAGGCCTTTGAAGGCGTGCTCATTTCTAGTGACCTCAGCGCCCGCGGCCTCGATATTACCGATATTGTTCAAGTCATCAATATGGATTTCCCCCACGATCCCCTCACCTATGTGCACCGCGTAGGCCGCACAGGTCGCGCCGGTGATGCCGGGGCAGCACTGTCCTTTGTGTCGGACAACGACGAAGCCGCCATCCGCATTTATAAGCGCGATTTGGGCATTGAATTTAGCGAGGTTCACTTTGCCGGCGGTGCCGTTGTCCTAGGCGCTGCGCCACAAAAGCCAGCCAAGGACAAGGCAAAGAGCAAAGGCAAAAAAGACAGCCCATCTGCCAAAAAACCTGCCAAGGCGCCAAAGCACGCCAAAGCCAAGGCAAAGGCCAAGGGCGCACCAAAGCGTATCAAAAAGGAGCGCTCCTAAATGGAATACTGGGACCTCTTAGACAATGACCGCCGCCCAACAGGCGAAGTGCTGCGCCGTGGCGACACGGTGCCCGAAGGGCGCTATCACACCATCATTGGCGTGTGGACCATCCACGACCGCCTAAAACGCATCCTCGTGACCAAGCGCAGCCCCGAAAAACTCATCTGCCCCAACCAATGGGAAAACACCGGCGGCTCCCTCGTAAGCGGCGAAGCCTCCTGCCCAGGCGCCGCCCGCGAAGTGCGCGAAGAAACAGGCATGGATTGCCACTGCCAAGACCTCGTGCCCATAGGTACCCTGCGCATCCCCCAAGCCTTCGTCGATTGCTACATCTACCACACCACCATAGACCCCCAAGCCATCCGCCTCCAAAAAGGCGAAACCGTCGACTACAAATGGGTCACCCAAAGCGAACTAGAAGCCCTCATAAAAGAAGGCACCTTCGCCCCACCAGAAATAGAACAATATAACGTCTGCAAAGAAAAACTAAGCCAAGCCCTGGAAGGGCTGGAGTAGAGAAAAGTAGATTGTAAAATGAAGTTGAACAATAAAAAAAGACCCATGATGCTCTCTTTTGGTAGAATGAAGTTACCACACAAAACCTACTGGAGGAGAACATCCATGAGTCAAACG
>CAKQDL010000079.1 GCA_934229395.1 uncultured Peptococcaceae bacterium
GAAAAAGCAAAGATGAAACAAAGCATGTCACGTGTAGTAAAATGCATTGACAATGGACCGATGGAAGGATTTTGGGGGATGCTCAAGCGAGAACGCTATTACGGCAAACGATTCACATCTAAAGCAAACCTTGTCAAGATGATTGAAGACTATATCGTTTATTACAACACAAGACGCTTGCAACGCAAGCTAGGTGTATTAACGCCATTCGAAAAGCACCAACAAGCACTTGCAGCATAAATAAAAACTGCCAAAAGAAGAGCCTTTGGCAGCATAAAAATTTTATATTATTTCACTGTTCTATTGACGGGAAGCACACCACTGTCCTTGGGGCGGTCTTTTTTTGTGTGAACGGTGGCTGCAACACAAAAGTAAGCTTTTACTAACTTTTGTGTTGACAGAAACAAAAGACGTGCTATAATAAAGACGTGAGTTAGCGAAGGCTAACCCAAACGACCATCGAAAAGGAGTGACGTTGATGTTAGACGAAAGAATTGTTCGCTTTTGTGCACCGGTATTAACAGGCATAAAAACCGGTGGGCTGTTCAATACTTGTGACATGGCGTATGACATCCTCTGCCACGAGGTGGTAGTAGCACGTGAACGATTGCAGCGTTTCGGCATTGACATCCGACTCTTTTTCAACAAAGGAAAGATGCCGCTCGTGTATGTCTATCGCATTGATGCCTTGGCACGCGATTTGCAGGATGTACAAACACAGGCGTATTTAGCACCCCTTGGCTATAACGAGTTCGATGTGCAGTCTGCCCTAACACAGCTTGCTAAGCGATTGTATCATTACGATGGCTTTCCGCACGAAATCGGTCTCTTTCTGTCGTATCCACTTGCTGACGTGAAGGACTTTGTGCAATTTGGTTCCCGATGTGCAAAGCGTCAAGGATACTGGTGTGTATTCCATGACGAGAAACAAGCAGACAAATGCTTCCGTGCCTTCGACGAAAGTCATGCGGTATGTATGTCCCGTTACAGGGAAGGGCAGCCCTTGGAAGCGCTGGCCCTAGCAAGCTAAATAGGAAAGGAGTGACTTCAATGAAAGTCGCAATTATTTACTGGAGTGGCACCGGTCATACCGAAGCCATTATGAACTTGGTTAAGAAAGGTGTAGAACAAGCCGGTGCACAAGCCGATGTGTACATGCCATGGGATTTTGAAACAAGCAAGATGGCTGAGTATACCAACTTTGCGTTTGGGTGCCCTGCCATGGGTAGCGAACAGTTGGAAACCGAAGATTTCCAACCAATGTGGGACCAAATTTCCGGCGATCTCAAAGGAAAGAACGTGGTTCTGTTCGGGTCCTATAATTGGAACAGTGGCGAATATATGGACGATTGGGCACAGGATGCCGTTCGTTTGGGTGCGAACCTCGTATCCGATGGCTTGGCAATTTTGGACGCCCCGGAATCCGGTTCTGACGAAGAACAAGCGGCGATTGCGCTTGGCGTTGCAATCGCACGTGCATAAACCTCACTTTTTTGATTGATTTTTCAAACACCGGAGCAAAGTGGCTGAGGTCGCTTTCTCCAAAATAGGTGACGCGGATCGTAAGGCGTCACTTGATACACCTCCTTTAACAAATGAATGCTCAAAAAAGCAGCGCAGCTCTTTTTAGGAGCAACGATTATAGCAGCTACTAACGGACAAAGGTAGCTGCACAAACAAATCCAATTGTTGACAGAAAACACCTCAACTCCTCTACAACAGACGTCATAAGACAATCTACTTCCTCTACTAAAAGGCGGGGGACACCCGCGAGAAAATCTCTTTGTAAAATCTGACTAAACCGTAAAGCAGTGGGCGCTTTGCGGTTTTTTGTTGTGCTTGACAAATCCCCTCCGGGCATGGGACGATGAAAGCAAGAATAAAGGTGATTTTTCAGCCTTCGAAACAACGGGTGAATCAATCACAAGGAAGGAGCAAGCGTATGAAAGGATTAACCGCGATGGTATGTTGTGCAGGGTTGTTCTTGATGAGCTGTGGCGCACGGGTTCCGATGTCATCTGTGCCAATCACAGAAACCCCACGGGTGGCATGCGTAGGCGATAGCATCACCCAAGGCTTTGGTGGCAATAGCTATGTAGAAGTGCTGAGGGCGCGTGGCGAGATGTGCTACGAAAACTTCGGCGTGTGCGGCTCAACGACGCTTGCAAGCGCTGCGCCAAGCTATGCAGGCACCCAAGCCTACACCGATAGCCTTGCTTGGGGTGCAGATGCCACCGTCATCATGCTGGGCACCAACGATACCGCCTATTGGCAAGGACAGACGGCGTTTGAAGCGGATTATGCACAGCTTGTGGATAGCTACCTCGAAAACGGTATCAAGGTGCTATTGTGCACACCGTTGGCACCGGCGCAAGGGCTGCAAGCAAACAGCTACGGCGTCAATCCGGCCTATTTTGAAGCCGTCAATGAAAGCGTACACCGCGTGGCGGCGGCAAGGGATTTGCCGGTAGCGGAGGTCTATGCCCAAACGGTCGGTGCGGACATGACCCTGGATGACGGCATCCATCCCAATGCCGCAGGTGCAGAAAAAATCGCCGACATTGTTGGCGAAAGCCTGAATAAGATGATGCACTAAAAAAACGCTCCCACACGGGAGCGTTACAGCTTGTCGAAAAAGGTCGCCAAGCGGCGGCCTTTTTCGCGTATTTAGCCCAGAAATGCGGTATAATATAAAAGGG
>CAKQDL010000080.1 GCA_934229395.1 uncultured Peptococcaceae bacterium
GTAGGCGTCGGCGTTGCGGCGCTGCGCGCCCACTGAGCCGTCAGCGTGATATTGCCGCTTGGCATATAGCGCGGCACACGGCCGCCGTCATAGGTCCAGCCGAGGAAATCGTAGCCGTCGCGCGTCAGCCTTGGCAGAGCCGCGATGCGCGCGCCTGCCTTGAGCCGCCGCCTGCGAAGGGTTCCCCCTTCATAGCCAGAATCCATATAGAGGGTATAGACCGGTTCTGGCGTGACGATTGGCGTCCATTGGGCGGTGGCCGTCACGTCGCAGGCAGGCATAATGGCGAGCTGACCGAGGTCCGTGCCGCCCGCCGTGGCGAAAGTCCACCCCGTAAAGGTGTAGCCGTCGAGGGTCGGGGCGGACAGACGCAGCGCCGCGCCTTCCTCGTTGGTCTGGGTGAAAAGGACGTTGCCAAAGCCGTCCACAGCGGTCAGCGTGTGCGTCGGCTTGGGGATGGGCTTGCCCGTCATTTGGAAAGCCACGCGCACGGAAGCGATATTGCCGTTGCGCGGTTCGGTGGGATGGGGGACGGAGAGCGCCACGATATACACGCACTTCTCGCTGCCGCCCGTCACATCGATTCGATAGCCCGTTGACGTCGGGATGACGCGGATGGAAGCGCCGCCGCCGGAGAGGGTTTCATTCAAGTTGAATGAGCCGGATTTGAGCGTGGCGTCTCCGCCGACGACGAGGCGCGGGTTTACGGTCATATTGCCCATGGACATGGGGTTGCCCGCCTTGTCAACGGGGGTAATATCGACGGAAATGCTCTCGCCGTCATTCAGCATCGTCGGGGCCGTCGTGGAGACGGACGCGCGCAGCCCGCCGAAAACGCCGTTCAGATTCGGCGTGGGGGTCGGCACGGGCTTGGCTTCCGTGACCGTGACCTTCACTTTGGCGACTTTGTTGTATTTGCTGCTGTTGGCCGTCGCCAGAGTCGCTTTGGCATAGACGGTAATGGTTGTTTCGCCGACTTTTTGGCCCGTGACCGTGCCGTCGCGCAGGCTGACGGTGGCGATGTTTCTGTCGTCGGTGGCAAAGCGAATCGCGTCCGTGCTGTTGCTCGGCGTGAGCGTCGCGGCGAGCTCCGCCGTTTCGCCGACGGCCAGCGTCAGCTCGCTTGGCGAGACGGAAATATCCGTGGCGCGCAGCAGCACCTTGAACGTCTTGGTCGCGATGGCCTTGCCCGAGCTCTTGCTCTTGGCCGTAATCTTCACCGTGCCGGGGGCGACGGGCTTCAGTTTGCCCGTGGTCTTGCCGATGGTGGCGACGGCTTTGTTGCTGGTATACCACTTGACGCTTTGGCCGTCCACCTTGAGCGTGTAGCTGTGCGAGGCGTAGACAGTGGACGGCGCGGCCGCGCCGCTTTTGAGCACGATTTTAGACGCGGCCAGCGCAGAAGCGGGCAGCTGCATGCAAAATGCGAGTGTCAGCACGAGCGCGATGAGACGCAGATGGTGTTTTTTCAAAACAATCCCTCCCAAAGAAAACGAAAGTCGTATAATTTAGCATTTTGTTTTATTATAGCAGAATCAAAAACAAAACGTAATCGATTCTGCACAAACGACGTTTTTTCTGCACGAAAAGCAAATCGCTTGACAAAGAAGCGCGCCGCGTTTCGTTGCGCTGATCGGCCTGGCGCTGACGGCCGCAATGGCGGTTAAGATGTTTGCGCTGTAAAAAATCTAGTTGCAAAAACCCGTGCTTTAGGCTATAATATCCGCATACATCGGCGCGCCCTCGGGCGCAGAAAGAGAACAGACCGGTTTTTCCGCTCAAGAGAGCCGTCGGGCGGTGCGAGGCGGCGCGGGGGCACGGTCGATCCGCTCTTTCCATGCTGCGGGTGACGAGCCCGCGGGCAGACGGTCCTTATCCGTCAAGAGTGGCCATGAAAATGGCAATTTGGGTGGCAACGCGGAGCACTTCGTCCCATGCGGAAGAAGCGCTCCTTTTATTTTGGC